>JBFJNS010000039.1:0-11273 GCA_041618055.1 Binatia bacterium | reverse complement strand
TGGAGTTGCGGGATAGAGAATACAGGCTAAAGGGCTTGCGCGAGCCCCGGCAACAGATTTGGGTATCCTATGGGGCCATTTCCGAGAATTTGAAAAAAGCCATTCTTGTGAGCGAAGACGCGTCATTTTTTAGCCATCCGGGGGTCGATGTCCGGGAAATTAAGGAAGCGATAAAGCAAGACTGGGAGACCATGAGTTTCAAACGTGGGGGGAGCACGATCACGATGCAGCTTGCCAAAAATCTCTACTTGACCCCTTCAAAAAATCCCTTGCGAAAATTGAAGGAAATCATCATCGCCTGGCAACTCGAACGGGCGCTCTCAAAAAGGCGAATCTTTGAAATCTATCTCAATGTGGTGGAATGGGGACGAAACATCTACGGCGCAGAGGCCGCGGCCCGCCATTATTTCGGCAAATCCGCTGCAAACCTCGACGCCGTTGAAGCGGCAACCCTTGCCGCCATGCTGCCAAGTCCGCGCAACTCCCGGGACGGAAGAATTCTCTACCGAAGGAATTTGATCCTCAGCCGCCTTGCGACCGTGGGCTACATTCGCGAGGAAGAATACCAACGCGCACGACGAAACCCCCTGTTTTAAATAGTAAAAGTTGGGGGCGCGAGGCCCTGGCCACGAGAGTGCCGTTTGCGCATTCCGGCTACTCTTTTTTTGATTTGGAAATCTATTGATCCCCCGATTCTTTAAACCTTTTTACCCCATGAAGCGTCTAACGGTTACAAGGGTCGCTTCGGCTCCGCACGGCAAAACCGACCGAACGGGAAAAAAGCTGCCGACAAGCCGTAAACGGGAGGCTGTAACCCTGGACACGGGAGGCAGATTAATGGAAGAGAGAAGCAAAAAAATCGATACACCCCTCGGCGACTTGATTGCCGCTGCGGGCGAAGTCGCCTTTGAATTTTCGAACAACGATAAAGAAGCTTACAAAATGGCTCGGCTTGCGCTGGTAGAACTCCTCAGGAGAGTCTCTCAACCTGTTGACTTCGATGAAGATCTGGAAAGTGAAAGCAGCAATTTTCAGGTCCACTAACTACTAGTCCCCCTAGAGCATTACCTGCGCCGAGTGTTCATTCCACTTCCAACCTTCGGTTTCGGGAACTTTTACCCATTCTGACACGTTCTGCCCATGAGCGCGGGTACCCGCAACCAATGGGCTTCGTTGGGTATCTAACAGAAGATATTTTTTCATCCCGCCCGAGGCGGGCATCTCAAACAAAGAACGCATAGGACCTATGCTGCGTGAGTCAATTCTATGGACTGGGCTTATCTTGGCTCTCATGGCTCCGTCCCTGTGGAGCGCTCGCGGTCGGCTGTTCGCCCAGGGGAAGCCCGCGCCGGAAATCTCTGGCGGGTCTTGGCTCAACAGCCAGCCGCTCACTATCGATGGCTTGAAGGGACAAGTTGTCCTGGTAGAATTCTGGACTTACGGATGAATCAACTGCCGGAACGTAATCCCGCAGTTGCGGGCTTGGCATGACAGATACAGCCATCGAGGCTTCATCATCGTAGGGGTTCACGCGCCTGAGTTTCCTTGGGAGAAGCCCTCGGAGCGAGTGAGAGCCGCGGCGAAAAAACTTGGAGTAACCTACCCCGTGGTGCAAGACAACGACTTCCTCATCTGGAAGCGTTACGGTGTGTGGGCTTGGCCAACGCTTTTCTTAATCGACAAGCAAGGGAACCTGCGCTACAGCCGAGTCGGCGAAGGGGCGTACGAAAAAACCGCGTCGGTCATTGAGCAGCTCTTGTCTGAAGAAACACGCTAGCGAAGCTATCCGAGGAGACGTTGCGATGCTCATAAAGAAACCTATCGACATAAAGTCGTCAGAAATCACGCCTAAGGAGCTTTACCTAAACCGCCGCCAGTTCATTTCCGGAGCTGCGGCAACGGCCCTAGCGACAGGCTTCGGGATCGCTGGATTGGATTGGGCTAGGCCAACTCGCCAGGCCATTGGCGGAGAGAAGCTACCGAATATTCAAAAAAGCCCCTACAGCACCAATGAAAAACAAAACTCCTACAAGGACATCACGAGCTACAACAATTTTTATGAACTGGGGACCGAGAAGGAAGATCCCGCGGCGAACGCCAAATACTTAACGACCCGCCCTTGGACCGTTACCGTCGAGGGCGAAGTCAAGAAACCGAAAACCTTCGGCGTGGAAGAAATCATGAAGTTAAGCGCTCTGGAAGAGCGCATTTATCGACTGCGCTGTGTCGAGGCATGGTCCATGGTGATCCCCTGGGTGGGCTTTCCGCTAAGCGCCTTGATCAAAAAAGTCGAGCCGACCGGCAATGCCAAGTTCGTCCAGTTCGTCACGCTATACGATCCGAAAAGGATGCCCGGCCAACGACCTGGTATTTTCGGCAGCGTCATAGACTGGCCCTACGTGGAAGGACTGCGTATGGATGAGGCGATGCACCCGCTCGCGATTCTGTGCGCCGGCCTCTACGGTGAGGTTTTGCCGGCTCAAAACGGGGCCCCGCTTCGCGTCGTCGTACCCTGGAAATACGGCTTCAAGAGCATCAAGTCGGTCGTTAAAGTCAGTTTCGTGGAAAAACAGCCGCCGACGTCCTGGAATCAAATGCAACCGCAGGAGTACGGATTCTATTCCAATGTCAACCCGGAAGTCGATCATCCGCGCTGGAGCCAAGCGACTGAGCGGCGCATTGGCGAATTTCTGCGTCGCAAGACGTTGCCCTTCAACGGCTACGCTGAACAGGTGGCCCTTTTGTACAAGGGCATGGACTTGAAGAAGTACTACTGAAGGTCGATCCGGAGCATTCCCAAGGTCTTTGCAGCCGCCAGTTCCGCTTAGCAAGACATGAACGCCATAGAATCCCCGTACGACATTTTGCCTCCACAAATCTGAAGGCTAAATCGTCCATCATGAACGCTTGGCTCAAATCCGTGCTCTGGGTCGCCTGTCTCCTCCCTTGCTGCCAACTCGTGTACAACGCGTTCACCGACAACCTCGGGGCCAACCCTATCGAAACGATCACTAGGTTTACGGGCTCATGGACGCTGATTCTGTTACTGACAACTCTCGCTGTTAGTCCCTTGCGCCGAATCACCGGCTGGAATCATCTGATCAAGCTCAGACGGCCATTAGGCCTGTTCGCTTTTTTGTATGCTATGCTCCATTTCTCGACGTACCTCGTGCTGGACCACTTTTTTGATCTTCATGCCATCACAAAAGATGTCGTCAAGCGCCCTTTCGTCACGGCCGGCTTCTCCGCCTTTGTCCTGATGATCCCGTTGGCCATTACGTCGACCACTGCGATGATCCGCCGCCTTGGAAAACGATGGCAACAGCTACATCGCTTAATTTATGTGGTCGCCGTTGCCGGGGTCATACACTTTTACTGGCTCGTCAAGGCCGACATCCGACGGCCGGCTCTTTACGGCGCCATCCTCACCCTGCTGCTGGGCTACCGTCTTTTCACGAGCGGGCTTCATTATGTCGCGGCTCGATCTTCCGGCAAGTTCACCGCCAAAGCGAAATACAAACAGGCGGAGCTCGACACCAAGTCCTGATCTTGTTGAGGAAGCCCGGTCGCGGTGCGCGAGGCATCCCTAAATCTAGGCATCGCGGGGTTAACCCCTCCAGTGCGGTTGATCGTTGAACCCGAATTCCGCGGTTGCAGATACGCTATGGGCCGAGCCTGGGGAAATCCTGGAGTGGCGATGACACGCAAGCGGGCAGGTTCAAAATCATTTATGGCAACTGGCGCTTCTCCCCATTAGCCCGGTTTTCTCACAATCAGATGAGACTTGCTGTCAATGTGTAAGTCGAGAGGCGAGTTCGGAAGAGCGAGGCAGGCCTTCGGATCTCAAATTGCAGATCTCAAATGGCGGCGAATCTGAAATCTGTGATTTGTGATTCCTCGCGAAGCGAGGACAGGGGCCCATTGCCTTGCTCTGAAGAGCTCGCCTCTCGCTGGCTCCTGGACGTGAGAATTGCGCGTTAACTGTCCGAGGTCGGCGGTCAGTTTTCAGCTTTGAACACTGGCGGCTATTTTCCGAACGCGGACCGCAGATAGCGACTTTGCACTGGCTACCGGAGGTTCGCATGCCCGTTGTTTCGAGCGGCGAATTGCGGCTTCAACGCTCGGGTTTCTTGATTCCGAGTTTCTCCATGCGGGAACGCAAAGTGCTGGGATTGATTCCTAGCATCTCGGCAGCGCCTTTCTTGCCATGAATCACCCAGTCGGTCTCGGCCAAGGCGCGGATGATATGATTCCGTTCCACGGTCTCGAGGGTGTCGATCGAGCAACTTTCGGCTACCACCTCCGACCGTAGCATCGAGTCGTCGATATGGACTATCGGGCCCTGGGCGAGGACGACAGCCCGCTCCACGACATTTTGGAGTTCTCGCACGTTGCCGGGCCAGGGGTATGCAATTAAGCTTTCCATCCCCTTCTGTGATACGCCACGAACTTCTTTGCCCAGCTTCTTGCCGAACTTGCTAAGGAAAAAACTCACGAGCAACGGGATGTCGCTCTTGCGCTCTCGCAACGGCGGTGATTCCAGCGGAAAAACGTTAAGGCGGTAAAACAAGTCCGCTCGAAATGCGCCTGCCCTCAGAATCTCTTTGAGATCCCGATTGGTTGCTGCGATCACTCGCACGTCGACCTTGATCGTCTTGCTGCTCCCGACTCGTTCAAACTCCCCTTCCTGCAGCACGCGCAGAAGCTTGACCTGCGTATCCGCCGGCAACTCCGCAACCTCATCGAGAAAAATTGTCCCGCCGTCCGCAAGCTCGAATCGGCCGATGCGCCGCTGCGCAGCGCCGGTAAAGGCACCCTTTTCATGTCCGAACAACTCGCTTTCCACCAATCCAGACGGAATCGATCCGCAATTCACCTTAACCAGCGGGCGATTTGCACGGCGACTGCGGTCATGGACCGCCCGCGCCAGTAGTTCCTTACCGGTACCTGTTTCGCCTTGAATGAGCACCGTGGCTTCCGTGGGCGCCACCTGTTCGACCTTGTGCAGCAACTGCCTGATCGGCGGGCTTTGGCCGATGATTTCGTCGAAGTTGTGCTCGGTCTTGATTTCCTCTTGGAGGTAGAGCGCGTCGGCTTCGAATCTAGCTTTTAACGCTTCCGTTTGCTCATGGGTCATCATGTTGTCCACGGCGATGGCGATCTGTTTCGCCACGTCCGACAGGAAATCCGCGTCCGACTCCGTGTAACGCCGGCTAGTCAGGCTGGCGACGGTGAGAGCGCCGATGCTGCGGCCGCGGATCACGAGAGGCAGAGCGCATAAGGAACGAAACCCGTTTTTGAACGCTCGATGCTCCGAGGAAAATTGGCGCTCAGTTTGGAGATCGCGGCGCAATAGCGGCCGTTGTTCCCTGAACACCAGGCCGACGTGACTGTCGTCGAGATCGTGGACGTTACCGACCGGAGAATGATCCGTTCTAAACGGCCCTTCGTAGGCAACCAAGCGCAAGAAATTTGTCGCCGTATTGTAAAGCGATAGCGCAATACGATCGTACGGCACGACGGGCGCCAAGGCACCGCAAATGGCGCGGAAGACTTCTTCCCGCGTCAGCTTGGTGGCGATCGCGTTGTTAATTTCGAGGATCGTCCGTTGGCGCGCCGCGCTCTCCGCGACGGTCCTATTGAGACCGGCGATCTCTTCATAGGACCTCATGTTCTCAATTGCGATCGCTATCTGATGGGCCACCTGCTCAAGAAACTCCCGGCGCAGGTGCCCATAAGCATTCTTGGCGGCCGCCATAAAGAACAATGCGCCGCGCGCGCGGTCACCGCTGATCAGGGGCAAGGCACACAGAGACTCCATGCCCTCGCTGGTCATCACGTCAAAAGTTACCGGGAAGCGCTCACGAAATTGGTCCCGTGACGCGGCGACGAACCAGTCGCGATTCTGCATCACCCACTCGCAGGCAGTGCCTGCGGCCGGCAACACCGTCGGCTGAGTCGGCATCCCGTCCGACGGCATTGCGGACAGGATGTGCCCCTGCAATTGGCCGCCCTCGATGGGGAATTCGATGCCGAAGCGCTCGGTCGGTACCAGCGTTTTCAGAGAGCCGGCAAGGCCGCCGAATAGCTCGTCACGGTCCAGATGGCGTCCGATGGCGCGATTGATGTCTAGAAGGAGGCCCAGCTCCTGGTTCAGGCGCTGGGTGTCTTTGTGCGCGCGCACGCGTTCGAGTTCGGCCGCAGCCCGGGTGGCGAAAATTTGCAGCATCGAGAAC
The DNA here is from genome assembly GCA_041618055.1 of Binatia bacterium. GTDB lineage: Bacteria > Desulfobacterota > Binatia > UBA9968 > UBA9968 > JBFJNS01. The sequence goes on along the minus strand of JBFJNS010000039.1, from coordinate 5,037 downwards.
GCTTGTTCGCCGAAGTTCCTCGGCTTGATGTCCATCACCACCAGATGCCCCAGAATATTCCCGACTGCGTTGCTCAGCGGGACGCCGGCGTAGCTCTGCGCGCCCAAGGCGACCAGTCCTTCATCCAGGGGAAAAAGCGCCTGCAGGCGATCTGCGTAGGAGCAGACATTGCCCTCGATGACGCTCTCACACGGAGTACCGGCGAGCGGGAACTCCATGCTTTCGCCGAAACCTTCGCCCACCCAGAACGCCAGTATCCTAACCCGCTTCTTAGTATCGTCGGTGCACTCGGCGACAAAACAGTACCGCACCTCCAGCGCATGAGCCAGGTGCTTGACTAAGGAGCGAAAAAATTCATCGCCCGTGCTGCTCGCCGTCCCGGCGGTAATGTCTCGAAGAGTTTCATCGACCCGCTTGCGCTCGCTGATGTCGCGGATGATGATCGCCACCTTGGCAACCCCGGAAGCATTCAGGTAGACAGCACTGGAGACTTCGCCGTGAAATATCGAGCCGTCTTTCCGCTTGAAGTTGAGCTCGCCTCGAAATCGCCCCACTTGCCCGCGCTCTCCCAGGAGCGCCGCCCATCGGGCATCCGTGTGATCGACGAGTTCCGCCATGCCGATTCGACAGATCTCTTCTCCTGTGCGTCCGAACAGTCGGCAGGCCTCCGGATTGGCCGCTTCGATGGTTCTTTCGGATCCGCCATAAGAATGGCGTCGATGCTGTGGTTAAACAGGGATCGAAACCGCTCTTCGTTGCTACGGACCTCGGCCTGTGCCCTCCGGCGGTCCGCCATGGCCTCCGCGATGACTTCTAGATGCTTGAGGAAGAAATCGGTCGGGACGTAGGAGGAATTCTCACGAAGCGAGCCTTCGCGCTCGATGATCCATGGATGGTTGCCATAGGCACCGTGACGGACGACCAGACCAGGAAGCGCTGCGACGTCATACATGCAAACCACCACGCATGGGTATTGCTTGGCGGCTGCGGTGACCTTGGCTTCGAAAGCAAGCAACTCTGTGTCTTGGGGCCAGCCTGGTTTTCCCCAGCCGATATTCCCCAGCAATCGAATCAGCGGCGCACCTCTGGCGAGGGCCTCCTCAAAAGCCTTGGCGATGCTCTCAAGGATCTTTTGTCCGGATCCATCCCCACCCAAAATGGTCAATCGGTGTTCAGCAAGAAGGTCTTCAACTTTAAAACCGTGCTCTTGGAGGACATGACAGACGGCTTGGTTGGCCTCCTCGTGACCGAAAAGCACACAGTGATCGTCACCCTGCAATCCGGCCTCTAAAAATCGCACTCCGTTGGCAAATTCATTCTTCGTTTCCCAAAAGTAGGCCACATGATCGGAGCTAGAAACCTTTTCAGTTCCGATTCCGACATCAATTGCCGCTCGGAGCAGACTGTCCAATTTGGCTTTCGTTTTTTCACTCATGGCCGTCGAGGCAATTCTTATAAAAGTCCCACCCCTGACTCTCGACACTGGGCGTCGCGACATATCGCAACCATTGCGAAATATCGCGACGAAATCCTCCGATCAGAAAAGTTCGGAAAATAAAAAACCTTTGCGAATCAACAGCTTACACCTCTGGCGCGAGGCTTGCTCATCTATCCTACTACTCCCCGCATGAAAGAGAAATAGACATGCTTAGAATCACTGAAACCTTCGAAACCGGTAATACCGTCAGAGTCCGGCTCGACGGAACCCTCGACTGCGCATCGTTGCTGGAATTGGAAGCAGTCTGTGCGCGGCACACGAACGGTAGCGACACCCTCGTCTTGTTGGACTTTGCCGGTATTGTTTTCATGAACAGCGAGGCTGCGAGAAAGCTCGCTCAACTTTGCGGCGATCGGCTAGAAATTATCAATTGCTCCCCTTTTATCGAAACGCTTCTCAAAACCGTCGCGTGATTAGGACACTAAGACGATGGACCTCGCCATGGCTATGGCCGACGTAGATAGGAGAAACCAAATGTCTACCAATCCTATGACAGAGCCTGCTTCCTCTGTCGAAACGAGGCGGGTAGCGCCGTCCCACGGACTGGAATCCCCGCTTATCGCTCCGGCCGTCTCGAAGCGGAAACGGAGATCGGGTCGAGCTGAAACAGGGTTGATCGAGCGCCTGAAAGCGGGTGATGAGCGAGCGCTTGAGGCGATTTTCAATCTTTACTCGCGCAAACTATACAACGTCGCACTGAGGATATTGGGCGAGTCTGCGGACGCCGAGGAAATCGTCCAGGATGTCTTCTGGACAGCGTTTCTCAAGGCCAAGACATTCCGCGGCGCATCTCAAATCTCCACCTGGCTCTACCGGTTGACGGTCAATGCCGCTCTCGGACGACTTCGGCGAAACAGAAAAGGTAAGGAAGTCGATTACGAAGAGTACCTGCCCAAGTTTCAACCCGATGGTCACCATCTCGTTCGCCCGGTGATCGACTGGTCCGACACGCTGGATGAAAAGTATGCCGACCACGAAACGCAACGATTACTTGAGAACGCCATTGATCAGTTGAAGCCGTTGGATAGGAGCGTAGTGGTTCTCTCCGATGTCGAGGGTTTGTCCGACAAGGAAATCGCCGCGGCTCTCGATCTTACGGTTTCCGCCGTGAAGACTCGGTTGCACCGGGCACGGCTTTTTCTGCGCGGCAAACTTGCCGCGCATTTCGGACATTCACCGGCGTAAAGGATGACCGAATATGAGAACACGTAAGGCAACGAGAGCCTTGACTAACAGGACATGCAAACAGATGGCGGACCTCATTTACGCGTATCTAAACAACAGCCTTAATCCGGATGTCAAAAAAGACTTCGAGCAGCATCTCCAGATTTGCCCGGATTGCGTCAGTTTCCTCAATACTTACAGAAAAACCGTCGAGGTCACGCGAGCGGTTCGCGCCAGAGAGATACCCGCAGACGTGCGCAAGAACATCCTCGCGTTCTTGCGCAAACCAAAGCGGCGGGTGGGAACCTAAATGGCGACGGTTACCGCTTACTTTCACCGGCTTCCCAGCACCCTGCATCGATTTCGCCCTGCCGAGCGTCTAAAGAGCGCTGGCGCCCATCAGGACGGCTCGGGGCGCAATGTTAGTTCCGAAGAGAGTAGGAGGGATGACCGTAAACGCTTAGGAATCGGTTTTTACACAGAGTAAAGCCAACGATGGGTACTACGACAAGGATGGGTTGCCAGTGTGCAGGTGGGATTGGCCAAAGGGAACCTGGTTCCAAGCAAGGTTGGACTACATCCGGGAACGTCACTTGAAACCGATGCCATTGTCCGCGCAACGAGATCTGAGAGGCGGCCAATCACCGGCGGGAATGTAAATCGAAGCGACCTGAAGAAGCATCCTGTCGCACCCCTGGCGCGGGATGGCCTTATTCGCTTACCGGAGTCAGCTCGGCCTTAGCCTCTGTTTGTCTGCCTGCCACAGCAGTTGCTCGCGAAAGAGAAGGTTGAGCTGTACCCACTCGGCACCGCTTTCTGAGTTTGCGACATGAGCTGAGCCCGGATAGGGCAGTGAAGCGTTTCTTGCGGGTCCTCAAGCAACCTTTTCACGCACTAACGATGGACCTGTCACCTGTCTTCGCCACTTCAAACTCCCCCCGTGGCTCCACCCCTGGCGTATCTGCAAGTGCGCTACCTGGCCTTAGTGAGATGACTTGGGCTTTGCGACTCTTACCTTCTGACGATGGCATGCCGTCCCCGCGTAATCTCAGCACCGCTTTGACAAGCGCCGGATTCAGACCTGCTACTTTTTTGCCTCTAACGACATCTAAGTTACAACGAAATACAGTTGTCTGGAGGGCATAGCATGCGGCTGCCGCGAAATGCCAGAAATCGAAAAAAATACCGCAAAGACCAGGCCATCATCACGACTATCCTTGATCTTGTCGCAGTGCTCGGCAAGTTGACAAGCGATGATCGGCTGGTGCTTTTAGCGGTCAAGAGTATTTTCGCGTCCCACGATGTGCGGCTTGCTCATTCGGCAATTCCCGTACGTTTGGTGGACGCCACACCCAGCAATGGGAACACACTGATCGCCCGCATGACTCGGAGACGTTCAATCCGGGCATGAAGCGACGGCAAACGACTTCGACTCGGGAGGATTACGCCAATTACACCTGCCGCCAAAAACGGCCGCGCATATAAGCGACGCGTCTTCCGCCGGAAGCATGCGGTTTCTTTGACGCACAGATCCAAAAACCGTAAACTGGCATTACCCGATTATACCTGTAAGGAGGAGCTCGGTCTGATCGCCGATTATTTGAGCGCAAACCTGCAGCCGAGAACTGCGGCAGCTTTCGAACGACACTTAGCCGCCTGCCCGGATTGCAAGGCATTTCTGAGCAGTTACAAAAAAACCATAGACGCCACCAGGTCTTTTCTCCATCTTCTGACGCAGAGGAACCAGCCAAGAAAGTCGGGGATGTGGCGCCGCCCCGATGGCGAGTGCAAGAGCTAGTTTTGCGGCTGCATCTTTTCCTACTTGGAAAGAGTCTAATCCGGGACTCTAGCCGTAAAGGCTCAGCCGCTCGAACTTGTGGAATTGCGCCCGAGCAAGCGAAATCTCGAGAGGGGATATGATGAAAGCCATAGCTGTCACGCCCAAGAAGAGAGAAGTCGGTATAGTTAACCAGCCGGAACCGGGAATCTCGGCTCCTACAGATGTGAAACTGCGAATGCTCGAAGCCGGCGTCTGCGGCACGGATCGGGAAATCTGTGCCTTCGAATACGGCACCCCGCCGAGCGGCTCGGAGCACTTGGTTATTGGTCACGAGTCTCTCGGAGAGGTCGTTGAAATCGGGCCAGGGGTGACCCGAGTTAAAGTGGGCGATCTCGTCGTTCCGATGGTACGCCGCCCCTGTCCGCACGATGACTGCGTGGCTTGCCGCGAGAATCGTCAGGACTTCTGCTTTACGGGCGACTTCAAAGAGCGCGGCATCAAGGAACAGCATGGGTTCATGGCGGAATTCATTGTCGACGACGAGAAATACATGAACCCGGTGCCGTCCGAAATACGCGACATTGCGGTCCTCGTG
>JBFJNS010000038.1:0-11376 GCA_041618055.1 Binatia bacterium | reverse complement strand
TGATCGTCAAAAGCGCGTCTCTTCACAACATGGATGAAATCGAGCGCAAGGATATCCGCATCGGCGACACGGTGGTCGTCGAGCGGGCTGGAGATGTCATCCCTTATGTCGTGAAAGTATTGGAGGAGAAGAGAACCGGCGCCGAGAAAAATTTTGTCATGCCGGACGACTGCCCGGTTTGCGGCGCATCCGTCTTCCGCGAGGAAGGTGAAGCGGCCTACCGCTGCCTTGGAATCTCATGCCCGGCCAAGCTCAAGGAAACCCTCAAGTTTTTCGGCTCGCGGAATGCCATGGATATCGAGGGGCTGGGCGAAAAGCTCATCGATCAACTCGTTGCCCGTGGGCTCGTAAGAGATGTCGCCGATCTTTACCGCCTGAAAAAAGACCAACTGGTTGGCTTGGAACGAATGGCTGAAAAATCGGCGCAGAACCTTCTCGACGCTTTGGAGCGCAGCAAGGACGCAACTCTAGTGCGATGTTTGACCGCGCTCGGAATCCGGCACGTGGGAGAGGCAACGGCCAAGCTCTTGGCGGAACATTTCGGGGACCTCCGTTCCATCATGGAAACCACTGAGGACAAACTGGTGGAGATACGGGAAATCGGCCCCGAGGTGGCAAAAAGCATCGCTCGCTTCTTCGCGCAAGAGGAGAATCGCCGTGTCATCGACAGGCTTTTGGAGGCAGGCGTTCGCTTCAAAAGGGAGCCAGAAAAAACGGGCAAGCTGGCGGGGTTGACTTTCGTTCTCACCGGAGGACTGGAACGCATGTCGCGCGTTGAAGCGCAACGCAGGATTGAGTCCCTGGGAGGCCGGGTGACTTCGGCCGTGAGCCGCAACACCAGCTACGTCGTCGTTGGCTCGGGGCCGGGGTCCAAACTCAAGAAAGCCAAAGAGCTGGGCGTCCCAACCCTAGATGAAGAGCAATTGCTGAACCTAGTCGAGGCTTGACTAGTAACGATCGCGGCGCGGCGGGCGGCCGCCTCCACCGCCTGGTCGCGGTGCCCGGGGTTGCTGCGGCCGGGCTTCGCTGACCACGATGTTTCGGCCCTCGAAATCGGTCCCGTTCAGGGCTGCGGTGGCTCGCTGAGCCTCATCATCGGAACTCATCTCGACAAAGCCGAAGCCCTTGGACCGGCCGGTAAACTTGTCCGTGATGATCCGAGCGCTGACCACCGAACCATGCTGCGCGAAATGCTGCTGGAGCCTCTCTTCCGTCACGGAGTAGGCGAGGTTACCAACATATAGCTTCGCTCCCATCTTGGCCCTCCTTGTTGCATCACGAAACGCTTATTAAACGGGGGATCGAATTAACCAAAGGGCACGGCCTCAAACGGCCTCGGTAACCACAGCCCACGGTCGGCACGCTCTTCGGTAAAGGGACCCTCACAAATCGGCGTAAGACTACCTAAGTCTCGTGGGCCTTGTCAAACTTGACGGGGCTGCCAGAAGCCACGAGACGGCTTGCTCCCTTGTCACCCCTGAGTTATGAAGGCCGTGAAGGGTCATGACCACATCACCGGAACATACTCGCGTGCGCCTGCGGATTGAAGGAAGAGTGCAAGGAGTCTATTTTCGAGCCTCGACGGTGCAGGAGGCCAGGCGCTTAGGTCTGACGGGTTGGGTGATGAACTGCCCTGACGGATCTGTTGAAGTCGTGGCCGAGGGGCTACCCCCTAACATTGAAGAACTCATCGCCTGGTGCCACCAGGGACCTCCGGGCGCGATGGTCTATAAGGTCACCCCGGACTACGAGTCCTATAAAGGCGAGTTCGAGCGCTTCGGTATCTTGCGGTGAAGGAAAGAGAGTTTTGCAGACGTGAAAAGCACGGCGGAAAGAGAGGGTCTCAAGAGCCGGGTGCGCTTGCCACGATCATGAATCATCGGTGGCCGGGGAATGTCCGTGAACTCGAGCACACCATCGAGCGGGCCATGCTTCTGGGGAGAGACTCAACCATCGGCGTTAAAGATCTCCCGCCTTCATTACGCGCCCCCCACGACAGCGCGTTGCCCCTCGAATGGGCGGTCTCGAAGGGGTACACCCTGCGGGATCTGGAGCGCGAGTATATCGCGCGCGTCATGGAAAGTACCAACGGGAACAAGACGGAAGCCGCCAAGATTCTCGGCGTGGACCGGACCACCCTGTATCGGAAACTCGACGAGTACAAAGTCAAGGCGTAGTTTTGTCGCCGTGCGCCAAGGCTAATCGATAGATGGCTTTCTTGGAGTAGTTATACTTTTCTCCCAAGACTTCAGCGATCTCCTTTAGACGCAGACCGTTGCCTTTGAGCCTGACGATCTCCGCTTCGAGGGCGCTTTCGGAGATGGAAAAATCGCTTGTCGAGCCCCTAACGATGATTGTCAACTCCCCCCGGATGTCCCGTTGGGAAATTCTTTCTGTCACCTCACTCAGCCGCCCGCGCAAGAATTCTTCATGGATTTTTGTAATCTCCCGCGCCAACACGACATCGCGGTCGCCCAGGATCTCGCGCATGTCCTTAAGCGAGTCCTTTAACCGATGCGGAGCCTCGTATAAGATCACCGAGCGAGTTTCCTCGCGAAGCGCGCGAAGCCTCGTCCTGCGCTGCTGAGCTTTAGCTGGCAGGAATCCTTCGAATACGAAACGATCCACGGGCACGCCGCTGGCGCTAAGCGCCGCCGTGAGGGCCGATGCGCCGGGAATCGGCGTCACTCGAATGCCCGCTTGGATCGCATCGACCACAAGCTTGTGCCCGGGGTCGGAAAGGGTCGGCGTGCCGGCGTCCGATACCAAGGCGATGGTTTTCCCATCCTTCAGAAGCCCCACCAGATGCGGCGTCTTCGTTTCCTCGTTGTGTTCATGATAGCTCGTCAAAGGCGTGCGAATGCCGTGGCGAGCCAACAGAATCTGTGTGTGTCGTGTGTCCTCGGCTGCGATGAGATCTACCTCTTTGAGGATACGAAGAGCTCTCAGGGAAATATCCTCGAGATTGCCAATGGGCGTTGCCACGATGTAGAGGAGTCCCGACATGGAGCTAGGTTATCACAATCCGCATTCGGCGTTGACTACCGGTCATTCCTTCCGCCGGCAAGGGCTCCCCAAGGGACGGCAACTCCGGGAAAAAGTGTTTCGAATCGCCTCCGCGGCGAAAGCGAGGGGCGGGGGTCGCTGGCTTGAATTTTGCCACGCCTCGGCTAAGGTAGGGGTGTCGCGCGAGTTTTTCGCTCGTGAGGTGCGGGGAATGTGTCACTAGTCGCAATCGCCAGTCCATGAAGCAAGAAAATATCCTTATATTTGGTCAAGATCTTTGACCCTATACGTCGGCGGCCCGTGAGGATTTTATCCGCCGTAAAGTTGCCTTTGAATACATCAACGTCCTCGCGGACAAGCAGGGCTTCGAGCGGATGCTCCAGTATTCAAACGGCCGGCGCCATATACCCGTCATCGTTGAAGCCGGCAAGGTCACCATAGGGTTCGGTGGTACCTGAGAGGTATAGAGAACCGGTGGTGCCGGTTTTTCTCACCATGCGACGCAAGGCTCGCAACAGCCCATTGCCGTTTCGCGACGGGAGCCGCAAATGATCCAGAGGGTTGAGCCTGTTGCGCCGGCTTCTTTTTCGGCGGGCCAAGCCGCGGGGGCATTGCAACCACGGGCCATAGACCCATGCGGGAAAAGATCCGGTCGGCGAGATGTCCCGGGGCAATGGACTGGTTTCAGGCTGCGCGGCGCACCCGAAAGCGATCTGGGATAACAGGTGGTCGGCGGATTCTCTCAGCTAATCAGCGCCAAAATCCACGCGGTGTTCGGCGAGGATACGACGCTAGGCGCGCATCTAGCGCTGGCCGGCGACGCCTCGAGTCGGCGTTACTATCGCGTCTGTCTAAACGGCCCTGCTGCGCCGAAATCGGTGATCGTCATGGAACTGCCATCGGAAGGGAGTTCCTTGCCCCTTTCCAGCGAGGAATTGGCCATATTCAAGACCCCGCCCGACGAGCTGCCTTTCCTCAATCTGCACCGATTCCTGAGTCGTATTGGCGTCAAGGTGCCGAGACTTTACGGTCAGTGGGAAAAAGAAGGCATTCTTCTGCTCGAAGATGTGGGCGACACTACGCTTTGGGACCACATCCAGGGCTTAACTGAAGCTGAAGTCAGAACCTGGTATCAGAAGGCAACCGAGGAGCTTCTCTTACTACAGATCCGCGGCACTCAGGGACATGACAACCGTTGTATCGCTTTTCAGCAGCGCTTCGATGCCCGGCTATACATGTGGGAATTTGATCATTTCCTCGAATACGGTCTGCAGAAACGCCCGGCAACCCAGGCGCGCCCGGAAACAATTACAGCGTTAAGAAGCGCGTTCATGGACGTAGCCCGTGTCCTGGACCGCCAGCCTCCATGTCTGAACCACCGCGACTACCATAGCTGGAACCTCATGATTCATGAGGGATCGGTGGTGGTTATCGACTTTCAAGACGCCCTGCTGGCGCCAGCGCAGTATGACCTTGCCTCGCTTCTGAATGATCGCGAAACCGATCGTGTGATTACCCCGAATCTCGAAGCGGAACTCATCCGCTACTACCTGGTTCGCCGGGCCGAGATGACGCGGGATTCAGTCAGCACAGACGAATTCATGGAGGTTTACCTGCTCTCAGCCATCCAGAGAGATTTCAAAGTCATCGGCCGCTTTTACTACCTCGACCTCGTCAAGGGAAAACCAGGTTATGTGAAATTCATCCCGCCGACGGCGCGCCGGCTGAAAAAAAACCTCGCGCGACTCCCGCAACTAGAAAGAATCATACCCTTGCTCGCAGAACACTACGAGGAAATGCGATGAAAGCGATGGTGCTGGCAGCCGGCCAGGGAATACGCCTACGCCCTTTGACAGATCGGATTCCCAAAGCCCTCGTTCCTGTGGCGGGCAGACCCATGATCGAATATCCCCTGCTCCTCCTGAGGCATTACGGGATCCGCGAAGTGGTCATAAACCTGCACCACTTTGGGGACCAGATTGAGGAGTATCTCGGCAGTGGCGAAAGACTCGGTGTAGAAATCAGTTACTCCAAGGAACCGGAGTTGCTCGATACGGGGGGCGGGCTACTGAAGGCAAAGCCTTTCTTGACCGATGGAACGTTTATCGCAATCAACACGGACGTGCTGATCGACTTGCCGCTTGCGGACTTAATTACCTTTCACAGGGAAAAGAAGGCATTGGCCACGCTTGTTCTGCGGCCGGATGAACTTGCGGATCGGTACGGCTCATTGGAAATCGACGCAGAGGGGCGAATTTATCGGTTTTTGGAGACTAAAAGCCCGATTAAACCCACCGGCTCGACACGCAAGCTCATGTTCACCGGCGTCCAAGTGCTTGAACCGGGCATATTCGACTACCTGGGGCTCAACCAAGCCACACAGCGATTCAGCACCACGCAACACACTTATCCGCAAATGCTGATCCACGGCGCCAGGATGTACGGCTATGTATTTGAAGGATTCTGGCAGGACGTGGGAACCGTCGCCCGAATCAGAGAGGCAGAGGCAAATTTAGCTCTCGGCAAAGCTCGTCTTCACTTCCTCTGATGTTCAGGAATCCATTTCGCTCCTTGGGCTGTCCCGGCGCTATAATTCCGCTATCTCCGATAAATCGCCGGTCTCCGTTTGCGACCCCGGTGACCCTATGTTAGCTTCAGGCCTCGCGACGACCTTATGGCAGCACTTGCAATTTATCTACCGACAGTAATCTTCATATCTTTGATCGGCGGCTTTGTGCCTTTGTTCCGAGAGCTGTCTCAAAAAGCACTGGCTCTGCTATTGAGCTTCAGCGCCGGAGTACTCCTGGGTGCCGTTTTCTTCCACCTTTTGCCCGAGACCGGCAAGTTCCTCACGGACGACTTGGGATGGCCCATTTTGCTTGGCTTTTTGCTCATCTTCGTGATGGAACGGTTCGTTTTCGTGCATGCCTGCGAGGAGCGGGACTGCGATATTCATCAAATGGGTATTCCCGCCTTTCTCGGGATCTCCCTTCACAGCCTGCTGGATGGGCTGGCCCTCGGGGCGGGGCTTCTTCTGCCCCAGTTAGGTCCCGTCGTGCTACTCGCAGTTCTCATCCATAAGATGCCCGATAGTATATCGCTCTCCTCGATCATGCTATCGGCGGGGTGGAGCCGCAGAAGCGTGGCATTCCTTAATCTTGCCTTTTCGCTAACGACTCCCGTGGGCGCCCTTCTCTCCTTTCTGTTTTTCCAGTTCCTCTCGCCCGAGAATGTCGCCTTCGCTATCGGCATCTCGGCCGGCACTTTCTTGGCGATTGCGACCGCGGATATTCTGCCCCAGGTGCATCGCATCGAAGAACGCAATCCATTGACGCTCATCCTGCTGCTCGCCGGACTTTTGATTAGCTGGTTGGGAAGAATTTTCGAGCACTGACCACCTCAACACGAACTCTTTGGGGCAAAGCCAAGCGCACGGTTGATCCCATTTTGCGCAGTAAAGAGTTTTTTGAGGGTACTGGGCCGAGCCGTTCGACCACGCTCACAACAGACCTGTCCTGGCGAAGCCGATGGGCTAGTCCTCGCTCTGCGAGGAATTGCAAATCGCATATTTCAGATTGGCACTTTGGACGCGAATTCCGCAGTTGCAGATACGCAGTATGCCGAGCCTGGGCCCCTAACCTATTTGCAGCTTCTGAATTTGAGTCGAACGGTTGCTCCGGTCACAAGCCGTATTTGCGCGCGAGGAAATTGGCCCGGACCTTCAGCAACTCGCCAAAAACCCCCAGGTAATCATGCGGTCTGAAATGACTTCTACTGTCGTTAATCCAACGGGCGGGGACAATTCCGAGCCTGTAGCCTAGGGCCCGCGCCACAGCCAAGACTTCGATATCGAAGCCCCATCCGTCGATCGTCGTGCGGGAGAAAATTCCCTCTGCCGCCTGCGCGCGAAAGGCCTTGAAGCCGCACTGCGTGTCCCACACGCCAGGCACTGCGAGCAACTGAACCATAAGGTTGCCAAGTTGCCCCACCAAGCGCTTGGCCATGGGTTGGGGAACGGCCTGCTGCGCCCCTTCAGCATCCCTTGCATGGCGGGAGGCTATCACCAGATCGCAGCCCCGATCGAAAAGGGGCTTCATCTGTTCGAAATGGACGATGTCCGTGGAGTTGTCCGCATCGGTGAAAAGGCGAATTCGTCCCGACGCTTCAAGCATGCCTTCCCTGACCGTATACCCTTTGCCTCGATTCACCGGCCGATCAAGGATTTTGAGCTGCGAAATCTCATGTACGAGGCTCCTAACAACCTCCCGCGTGCCGTCGGTCGGTCCGTCCAGCACCGCGAGGATCTCATAGGCGTAATTTTGACTACAGAGATATTGGTGCAGCCTCGTCAGAGTTCTCGGCAGTCTTTCGGCTTCGTTGTAGGCCGGCACGATGACGGATAGATAGATGTCTGGTTCACTCATTTGGAATGCATGCCTGATGCTGCTATCTATCGCACTACATTGTCATTGCTGGGTTAGATTTGTCCAGATCGTTTCTTCGCGTGAGATTTTTGTTAGACCACGAATTCATGACGGCAAAGATTTTGACTTACGTGTCCGCCCTGCCGAACGCCACTGTATCGAGCCGGGACCGAAGTTCCTCGCTAAGCCACTTTGCCGCCCGACCCGGCAAAGCAGGTAGGCAGTCTCGGAAAGAGCATCATCAGAGATCCAGCCAATTTGCAAACCTGGCTAAAGGCAAGAAGGGAGATGTCCGCATGGCAATTCATGGCCGTGCGGTAAGCCCGGTACTCGGCGTCGGCTTGGTATCCGTTTTACATCTCCTGGGATTGAGTCTCCTTTTTGACAACGTGGCGGCGATTTTTAACGCCGCGCCGATCCTCGATCAGGACTGGGGGTTGCATTTCCATCACCTCAAGTCCATGCAGGCATTCTGGCAACTGGACAACCGCCTCTGGGGCTACAATCCCTTCTTCATGGCCGGTTATCCGTCCAATACAATCCAGGATCTGAGCATTAAGTTTTTCGAGATCGCCGCGATCGGTCTGTCACTGCTGGGCCTGACACCGATCCAATGGTTCAAGATTTCCGCCTTCGTCGCCATGGCGAGTGTGCCTTGGCTCATGTATTTCGCCGCGCTCAATTGCTTCGATCGCGATGAGTTCGAACACAGGGCTGCACCGCTGGCGGCCGCAATCCTGGGGACGGTTTATTGGTGGAATTCGCTGCCGCGGGAAATGTTTTTTTACGGCATGGTGGGATATCCACCGGGATCTTATGTCGCCGTTCTCGGGGCTACATTGTTCTACCGGATCGCCAGGCAACCATTGTCCTGGAGCGCCGCTCATATGGGCTGGCTGATCTTTGCCCTGATTATTTTGCCGCTTCATATCCAGGCGCTTCTGGTGGTTGCAGTACCCGTTCTGACCGTACTTATAGCCCAGCCCAGACTTTTGACTGCTCGCCTTTGGATATGGATGGGCGGCGCGGTTGCACTGTCGCTGTTCGCCAATTCAATTTGGCTGTTTCCAACCCTGAGCCATCTGGGAGACGATATCTCCGCCGCCCTCGTGGCGCAGCTCCCCCTCTTCGTCAGCGGGGACCCCTTCACTGTCCTGAAAGACTATCTCGGGCCGCAAGGCTACTGGACATTTCGCCCTGCATTTTGGGAAAAGGGGTTTCGTCTGACCATCCTGGTTCTGGGCGCGTTGGGAGCTTGGAAACTCATACGCGGCGAACTTCGAACCCTTGGTATCATGCTGACCAGCGCGTCGATCGGTCTGTTTTCCATCGCTTATTTCGGCTCCTTGATTCCCTGGATCAAGGGCTGGCAGCCCCTTCGCTTTAAAATTCCCCTGGATCTCTTCTTGATCTTGGCTTCGGCCCACGCCATCGTCCTTTGGCTGAGATCCCGGTCCGCCTTGAGGCCTGCTTCTCTCGTGCCCGTTTTGCTGCTTGGCGGGGCCATTGCATTCCTTCTTAACCTCGTACAAACCGAATCTCAGGGCAGGATGACACTGCGCACGCATCTGGCTCAAGAGCTGCGCGCCATTCAGGAATGGATCAGCCGCGAGACGCCTCGCGACGCCAGAGTGCTGTTCGAAGAATCGGGAGACGAAACCGGCTTCGTCTACAACGGTGTTTACCTGTCTTCTCTTATTCCCCATTGGACCGGCCGCGAGCTCGTCGGCGGGCCGATCAATCTCTACAATGACCGCCACCATTTCGCCGAGTTCCACTCCGGGAAACTCTTCAAACAAGACATCCAATCTTTCACCGACGGCGAAATCAAAAAATATTTTTCTCTTTACAACATTGGTGCAGTGGTCGCGTTTCATCCGGCGTCCGTTCAACGCCTGCGTTCAGTCCCTGGCTTGGTTTCAGTCGAACAAACTATTGGTCCTGTTCATCTCATGAGAGTTACGCAGTCCCTCGGCTGGTTCATAGAGGGCGAAGGCCGGGTGAAGACGGGCTTCAATCGCATCGAAGTGTCTGATGTCCCGGCGGGCCCCGTCACGCTGAAATATCACTGGGTCGATGGACTCGCGAGCAATCCGCCGGCGGACATCGTTCCGGTCAAAATCGGGGACGACCCCATCCCTTTTATCCGGGTACCCGATCCACCGCGCAACTTCAGTCTCAAGCTGCGATAATCTCGAATTCCGCAGTCAAAGGTAAGACTCCTGCCTAGCCAGATGTGAACCTGAAGTAGCGAAAGCAGAAAACCGCACAGCTTCAAAGTCGTTTTTGGCGCTTGGCACCCCTTCCCAGTAGCTCATGACATGCGCACGAGAGAGGGAATCACAAAATCGGACGGAGGCAGCGACCTATTGCTTCCGTTACGGAAGGTTCGCATCTCGCTGATCTTGAACTGCGGATTCCCCGTTTGCACCGTGGAATCCGGGATCATGGCCGGGGGTAGCGAATTCTGCGCTCGATTACTCTCCCGATAGTGTGTCGGCTTGGTCTAGCACAGCGGAGAGTCTTCAAGGCCCGTGAAAAACAGAAGATTGGTTTCGCTTTCCCAGAAGCCGAAGGGCCTCCTGATGATGATGAGCCGCCTCTTTCTTTTTTCCCTGCAACGAAAGAACCTGTGCGAGGCTCTCATGCGCCTGCGCAAAATCCGCTCGGATATGCAGAGCCTCGCGAAAAGACTTCGCCGCCTCTTCGTAGCGGCTCAGCGCGGCATAGACACTGCCTAAATAGTAAAGAGCTTCAGCAGAATTGGGGGCGAGCGCTACCGCCTGTTGTAGCGGTTGGACGGCGTCCTCAATCCGCCCTTGCTTGGCGAGGCCAACTCCCAAATTCAGATGGGCTCGGGTAAGTGAAGAATTGAGCTCAATGGCCTTGCGAAAATACGGGATGCCCGCTTCGAGGTCTCCTTGTTCCGCCAGCAACTGCCCCAGATTAGATGTCGCGTCGGCATAGTTCGGATGAAGCCGAAGCGCTTCTTCAAGGTGGCGCCGGGCCAGGCCGAATCGACCTTGGGCCGCATAGAGATTTCCCAGATTGTAGTGCGCAACCCCGTAGTGAGGCTCCAACTCGATGGCCTTAAGAACCGTCTCAACGGCTTCGTTCATTTGACCTTCTTTGTAGTACGCATTGGAAAGATTGTTATACCCCCCGGGGCCAGGCCCTCGATAACGCAGCATCGGCCAGTTGACGGCCACACCCACTGCCAAGGCTCCAGCCAGCACGAGAGACAGTGACCGCCATGCGTGTTCTTTCATCAAGCCTAATATTTGCACCAAACCCGCTCCGGCGAATAGAACGAGAAACGGCACCAATGGATAGCGATAGCGGCCGAACACATAAAAAAGCGTGACGCTAATGGCAAGGGATAGGATCATCACATAGAGCAGCCATAAGCGACGCCACTGACTGCGGGTAAGCCACACTCCGGCGGCGGCCAGGGGAGCCAGGATGCCAAAATGATTCAGCCAGCCGAAAAAAGTGAGCAAACCGGACCATGTCTGATAGATGTAAAAGTCGTCCGAATCCTCAATTTCTCGCGCATTCCACACCAAGAGCCATTTCTTGAATAACAAGCGAAACCAGTGTGCCGGTTGCGAACGAATATATTCCAAGGATTTTTGAAACCAGAAATCGGACACCTCTCCGGGCGACAGCGGGCGCGCCGCCTCTCTCTCAGCGATGCGCGCCGCGTCCCTTCCTTCGAGCTGAGGCTCGCCGATCGCATGTCGGATGGAGCCGTAGGTGCCGTCGGCCGAAGGATTGTTGCCGATGAAGAAATTCGCGCCAAACTGCGCTGTCGTGAGTTTGAACTCGCCGCCAACCGAAAGATTTCTCGAACCCACCGGCAAGAGCACCAAAAACAAGCCGGCCAAAAACAGCCCGCTCCAGCGCAAGCGCTCCGCAAAGGGCTCCTGGGAAAAGAACAAGCCGA
>JBFJNS010000037.1:0-11516 GCA_041618055.1 Binatia bacterium | reverse complement strand
GTGTTTTGGTGACCATGCTTTCTATCGCAGGGAGGAAGATTCTGCGGCAATTTGTTTGGCGATAAACGCTGGCTGCATCACGCTGATCACGGCGGGCAATAGCAGAAGTCCTCCCAGCATGTTCATGGTGAGGATAATCAGCAGGCCGTAGCCCATTTCCGCCTGAAACCGCAGCGGGGAAAAAACCCAGAAAATAATCCCAGCGGAGATAAGAAAAGCGGTGTACAGAACGGCCTTTCCGGCCGTTGCCACACCCTCAATGAGCGCCGTTCTTAAATCGGCTCCTTGTTGGCGCCGGTATTCCTCGATGGCGCGGGAGACGATGTAAATGCCGTAGTCAACGCCGAAACCTACGCCCAGACTCATGACGGGTATGGTGTTGACGTTCAGGCCGATATTAAAAAACGCCATCAGCGCCATACCGAAGGTATTGGAAATAAAAACCACGCCCACGAACAACAATCCGGCAAAGATCGAGCGAAATCCCAGGGCGCAAAAAATGAGCTGAGCCACCAGCATCAGCGCTAGGATAACGATATGATAACGCTCGATTGTTTCGTTCGCGGCAGCTAGCACGCCGACCAACCCGCCGGCCAGCCGGAAATTTGCCTCTGCCATTGGATGGCTTGTAATGAACTCTTTAGCCCGCTGCATTATGTCACGAATCGTGTCGCCTTTGTGGTCGTAGAGAAAGAGGGTGATATTGGCGTTTTGAAAGTTATAGTTGACCCAGCGATCGAAATCTCCGGGCTCGCTGCCATGTTCTGCCACCATCACGAGGCCCCCGACTTCAACATCCGACTTGGGCAAAACCCCCCAACGGGGATCGTTGTGATGCAAGACCGCGTTGATTTGCCGGGTCAACCCGACCAGCGAATCGGTCCCCCCGACATGCGGAGAGCGCTCCATATGGCGCTGGAAGGCTTCCATGTTTCTTAGCACGTTAGGCGACTTGGCCATTTTTTCTTCGTTACCTTCCACGATCACGTAAAGGTGATCGGTGCCTTGAAACTTTTCGTTGATGTGGCGCACGCTCACATTGTAGTCGGACTCGGGCCAAAGAATAGGCGACCCCGGTCTGGAGTCTCCAACCGTGAGAAATTGATTCCAGTAGAAGCTCCAGATGACCACACCCACAAAGATCGCCAGGACCGTCCAGCGACCCGGGGAAGCGGTGCAGAAATTTCCCAAGCGGCGCAATGGGGCATCGAGCCAGTGTCCTTCGCCCCCCTTGGGCCGGCGACGCGGGGTTGGAAAGTAGCAGCAGAGGATGGGATCAAGAATCAGAACACTCACGACGTTGCTCAGGACCCAGAAGCTTCCGGCGACCGCCAGCTTGGTCAAAATGGGCATGGGCGCTACGAGCAGGACAATCAGACCGATGGCGTCGGTCAAAATCGATACGCCGCCCGGCATGAACAATCCCGCGGCGGATTCAATGGCCGCCTTTTCTTTGTCGCCATACCTTTCGAGTTCTTCAAAGAAGCGTTCTCGAAACTGGATCGAGTGGCTGATGGTCCGGGCGGCAATCAGGAAGGGCACGACCAGGACCAGCGGTTCAAAGTTGTAGCCTGCGAGTGCCGTGAACCCCGTGCCCCAGACAAAGGTAACCGCAGCCGACAGAGCCGGGATCAAAACACCGTTGAGGTTGCGGTAGTAAAGAAGGAGCAGTCCGAAAATGGCCAGGCATGTCAAGGCAATGATGACCGAGATGTCCCGCAGGTGGTGATAGATCCAGCCATAAAGGATGGGCTCTCCGGCGGCGAAGACGGTGGTATTTTCATCCTCGACTTCTTCAATCGCCGATCGAATTCGAGAGAAGAGCCTGGCATAATCGAGGCGTTCTTCGTGGAAGGCGGCGGTGATAAGTGCTGCCTTCCCGTCCATGGAGACGAGGCGCCCCGCAATGGTGGGATTGGCATAAACCGAATTGCGGAGCTGCTCGAGCCCTTCCTGGCTTTGCGGCACCGCCGGCCACATGATCGGTTGGACCTCCAGGCCCCACGAAGTGGCGCGGACATCCTTGACCTTCTGCCTCGCAATGGAAAAGATTTGGTAGTTGCTGGCGCCCGGGGTGAGTTCAAGCATCTCGGTGAGATGCTTGATCTTCTCGAGCGTGCGAGAGTTAAAGATATCTCCCTGTTTGACCTCCACCGATAGGAGGATAAGATTCGCTCCGCCGAAGACTTTGCTGAACTTGTTATGAACCCGAATAAAGGCGTGATCCCGGGGAAGAAGATCCGAAAAGGCCGTATACATCTCGATCCGGAGCGCGGATAAGCCGAAGAGAAGCGTCAGGATGATGACGGCGACGAGGACAGGGAGGCGTTTCCGAACGACCCAGGTGGCAAGCGATTTCATGAAGTCTTGCTGACTCCTCTGCCGGGGGCGTCGGTGACGATCCGGTATTGTTTCCACTCTCGACCGCCGTCGTCCGTGCGCAGCATGAAGCCTCTATTGCCGACGACGAGTCCGAGCCCGTCGCGGCCGAACGCGATGCCGTTAAGGCTAACCGGGGGTGTTCTCAGACCCGCGGCCTCCCATCGATGGTCTTCGAGGCCTGCGGCGAGTATAGTGCCGCGCTCTCCGACCGCCCACTTTCTGCCGTCGAATCGAGAGGCAGAAAAAAGGTGGTTACGCTTTGGCCCCGGCGCGGTTGCCCCGTCTCCGATGGCGACCTGCCATTGTTCTCCTTTGTGGCTGGCGAGAATGACGCCGTCCAGACCGAAAGCCAATCCTCCGTTGGAGTCCTGAAACAGCAGGCGAAAGAGGTTGCGACTTTCACCGCTGACGAAAGAAACCTCGATCGGGCTCTGTTGCTTGAGCCAGGTTTCGCCCCCGTCTGTGGTGCGGTAAATGCGCCCGAATTCACCCACGATCCATCCTCGTTTGGCATCAACAAACTGAATGTCGTTGAGAATGAGGTCTTCGCCAAGAGGCCGATTCGCCCAAGACGAGCCGCCATCGGCGGTGTGCAGTAGTGTACCGCGGCTGCCGACGGCCCAAACTACTTGTTGGTCAATGAATTGAAGGCCAAAAAGATGCTCTTCGGTCGGGGTGGGCTGGATTTGCCAGTGATTGCCTCCGTCCTGGGTGTGGAGGATCGTTCCGTAGCTACCCGAAATCCACCCCCTCTTATCGTCGAGAAAAACCACTCGGTACAGAGCCTCTTGGGTGCCGCTGGTTTGGATTTGCCAGGTCAGCCCGCGATCGCGGGAATGGAGGACGGTTCCATAGTAGCCGACGACCCAGACCAAGTCGCCGCGAATCTCCAGGCCGTACAAATTGTCGCGAAAGGCGGGCTCCCGCTCAGGCGGAGGAGGAGTGGCCTCAGGAGAGAAAATAAAAGTGGTAAAAAGCGCCCCCAACACCAGGGCAGCCCACAAAAATGTTTTCTGCACGGACAACTTCGCACTCCCACCGGATCGGGACGATCCGAGAATGTTCCAGCTCAGATTTACTCTACACTTCCCCCGCGCATGACTCTTTGCAGGGTCGCAAGGCTGAACATACTGGCTGGATATCCCTGATTGTAGGCCCGGGTGGCGGTTACGATCGTCGTGCGACCGTTCTGGACGTTATGGATAACGACATCCCCCACTGACCAAACCTCGCGGCCGTCGGGGAGTTTGACCGGGGTGAAAAAGCCGAATTGTTCTTTCCAGTATTCCCCTCTCTTATCCCACATGAGCGTCCAGTGAGTATCAAAGGTGACTTTGTTAAGATGTAGTACCTTCCGTGGATAGCAGTAGCTCGAATCCTTGGGAGTGATCTCGAGGACATAGGTATCCACGACCTCCCATTTTTCATTCAAGGGCAGGTAGTCGCCGTCTTTGCGACCAAAGGGCAAATGCTCCTGGCTGATATTGACCAGCATCTTCTTGTCGCCGAGATACTTGTAGTTGAAGTCAGTAATCTTGGCGTTGAAACTGTTGATGTCGTCGAGGTTGAATTCGCTAGGGGCTAGAGTCTGGCAACGCTGGGTCGTGGTGGCGCGGCGAATTCTTCGAATACTGGGAAGGTAGATGTAAAGATCGTCGGCTTTATTGGGATCTTTATACCTAATCTCCAGCGTGGTGGTCCCGGAGGCATCGCGCGGATAACTGTCGACGCGGAGCTGCATGAAGTCGATATGTTCGTAGCCGGGGACTACGGGCTTCGGGTCCAGGCTATATCTTGTGCTGGGAAAGAAAAAATACGAAACAAGATCGGCCCGGCGCTCCGAACCGTCCTTTTCGATCGCCGCTCGGATGATCTTGCCACCCTTGACCGCTCCTCCGGTTTTGTAGTCGTCCCCCAGCCAGCGGTAGAAGAAGTTCCAGGCGAGCTTTTGCCCGATCTGAGGATCTTTCGGGTCGATATTTGGAAAGGGCTGGCCGGCAACATAGTTGAGAATTTCACCGTTGGGTCCAAGTTTGACCTTGCCCGAGTATTTCTCCGTGGCTTCGATATACTCCTTCAGCGGGCGGTAGGTCTTCGGGGCCTTGATCTGCATCGTGTAGCCGGCCTTGACCCGGTTTAATAAATTCTCTCCCACCATCCCCTGAATCCTTTGCCAGTTGCTCGGGCCGATGGTCTCTCCTGGCTTGAGATCCGCATCCGCCGCCGGAGCCGGCGATGGGTAGAGGCAAAACAGCGCGAAAAGTATTAATGGCGCGACGTTTCGTATCATTGAAAATTCTTTTTTTAGCGCGGATTTCATTGGCCCTCCGAAAAAGCAATCAAAATTGGTACCGCATCTGGAGAAAGACGGAGTCTTTCTCGGAAAAGAAACCCAGGGATTTGAACTTGTTATTTCCCCCGTATATGGCTGCCGTTAAGGTAAGCTTGAGATTTTCGCTCCAAGGAGGCTGGTAGGTTAGCGCGGGGTTAACCGTATAGTAACCGGAAGGATCGTATCCAACGAACAAGTCCGGCAGGATCGTGTCTCCCAAGTATCCTGTGTTGACTCTAAAGGTCAGTAAGGTCGTCACCCTTTTAATCTTTTCTGCGTGGCCGAAAGCGCGGATGCCATCCTCGTGGTCCAATATGATGCTCTGGAAAATCTGGAAGCTCATCCTGAATGCTCGCCAGGGATCGTCCTGAAGAAAAGGAATAAAAGTGGAACGGTCAAATCCAATCGCGTACCTGATGGTATGTTTCTCAACCACGTTGCTGGGATGTTTACAGCTAGGCCCTGCCCTGAGACCCGTCGGTGCCCCGGTGATGCAATTTCTTCCGGGAAATTCACTGATGTTGTAAGGCTTGTCTGGATAAAAGGCCAATTCTCCTCTCAAGGCTGTTTTGACCGGAATTCCTAAGACTTCGCCCACTGGATAGTTAAAGTGTCCAGCAAAGATATGAGTGCGATCATTGACCAGGGAGATGCTCACAGTCGTTGGCAAGAAAGGCCCCGACGGGCCGATCCTGCACAGGGGTCCGCTCGCCGGCGGCAAACAGCCCGTCCCTTTAAATTTGAACACCATATCCGCAGCTTGCGGGTTATAGCCCCAGATGTAACCCAATCCGGCGTTGAGGGCCCCGAAATTGTGAGTGATTCTTCCGCCGATTTTCCAGTTATCGCCCGCGTCGGGATAATCTCTGCTTGCGAGTGGAACGACGACCGGAACGGGTCCGCTTGGGTTGGCAAAGAGGCGGGCCACAGACATGCGTGTTTCTGGGTGCGACCCCCATCGGCCGAACCTCAGGTCCCCGTCAGCGGTGCCGTCGCCAATATCGTTGGTTGGTATGAATTCGTCTACTCTATGTTTTTTTGCCTCCAACCCTGGATTGGCGAAAAATTCCAGGATGGTGTTGGTGACCGGGCGCACCGTGTACAACATCCTTATTCCCCACTGCGGAACACGTGTTTCGTCTAGGTTAAAGAGATTGGGCGCCGCGGGAGGAGCGAACGTGAGATCCTGTGGATTGATGACGTCTAGCAGCCTCTGCCCGTCTGTTTCGCCCCACGAGATGAATTGTCTTCCCACCCTGATCTGCAACCTGTCAGTGGGAATGAAGTCCAACACGGCCTCCCAGGGGACGCCCTTATACTCTGAATAAAAATCAGCAGGCAAAGCCCCGCCAGTCCCGGCGGGCTGAACGGTGTCCCGGCGACTCTTGGTCTCCGCACTGTAGCGGGGTTCCGCGACGAATCTCCAGGAGAGAAACAATTTCGCACTATCCGCGAATTCCACGTTGAATTCTGGCTGGATGGTAAAGCGATTCATGATGAAGCGGTTAGAGGTATTGAAGTGGCTGTGGCCCCGGCTTATGGACAAGCCGGTCGTGTTTTCAATGTATCCTCCAAAGGAAACCCTCTCTTTGAGGAACTTTTCCCACTCGTCGCCCAGAATAGAGCCAGCCCGGGCGGAAACCGTGAGGAGCGGAATAAGGAGCAAGATGCTCAGCTGGATCAAGGGCCTCAGTCGCTTTCTATTCATGCACCACCTCTGCTGCGATATCTTTTGTCTATTTTTTTATTTCCCATTCATGATACGTTTTGAGGCAATTGCCGGCCGTCGCGGGGGTACTGCCACTGCCAAAGTACTATGCCGAGTCCGGATTTCCCCGCGAATTCGAAAGGGGATCGTGACAGATCTAGGTATAGTCGGAAGAGCAATCGCCCGCACTGAGTGAAGTCCATGTAGACACGTGCCTTCCAATTTTCTTTATATATTAATAATTCGCATGTCAAGCATGATTTTTGCTCCTCTTTCAACTGCACTCCTGCTAGCGGCGCCTTTCCTCTCACCGGTCTTTTTCCCGCTTGCCTGGTTTGCATTTGTGCCGTTGCTTTGGGCGATTCAGAGGGCTGAAACTTGGCGGCGCGCCGTGTTGTGCGGGTGGCTGACCGGCTTTTTGGCGCACCTATTCGGTTTTCATTGGCTGGTGTACACGATCAGCGTTTTCGGCGGATTCCCTTACCCTCTGAGTGCTCTTATCTTTGTGATTTATGCCGGGTTGCAGGCAATTCAGTTCGCCGTCATTGCCTTCCTCGTGCGCCGCTTAGGGTCAGGGCCGCTGGCCCTTTATCCGGCGCTGTTTTGGGTAACTTCCGAATTCTGGTTCCCGCACTTGTTCCCATGGTACCTGGCAAGCAGCCAGAGCTCATTTGCGAGCTTCATTCAAAGCGCTGACGCACTTGGTCCTTTCGGCGCAAGCCTCATCATCATGTGGGCGAACGCGGTGCTCCATGAGATCATCACCGCTCGGCAGGGGAGACGGCGGGCACCGTGGCTAGCGGGAGCGCTGCTCGGGGCGACGTTCCTGGCCTCTTTGGTCTACGGCTTCATGAGGCTGAGCACCGTCACGGATCTCATGAACTCGGCTCCCAAGCTCAGCGTTGCGGCGGTGCAAGGCAATATCCCTGTGGGCATGAAATGGGATCCAAAGCAGATGAAAGCAAACCTCGAGGCTCACACGGAACTCACCCGAACTATAACAGGCGCCCAGGTGGTCATGTGGCCCGAATCGGCCATTGAAGAGTGGTTGCCGGAAAACCTGCCGGCGCTGCCGGCGCCGTTTTTGGACGCCCTTCAGTTGAAGGAGGCTTACTTTGTCTTCGGCGCCAGGAGCTTTAGCGGCAGTGCCGCCGGGTCCGATCTCAAAGCATTCAATACGGCTTTCCTCGCGGACGGGAACGGCCGCGTCTTGAGCCGCTATCACAAGCAAGTGCTTTTGGCCTTCGGCGAATACCTTCCGTTTGCCGCCGTTCTCTCCAAGCTACCGGCGCTGCCGTTTTCCGACGGCTTCACTCCCGGGAACGGGCCGCGCACGCTCGATCTCGCCGCCGGCATCCGCATGGCTCCGCTGATCTGTTATGAGGATCTGATGCCTCACCTATCTCGGCAATTCGTCAAAGAGACAAAGGCTAATCTGCTGGTCAATCTCACTAACGATGCCTGGTACGGCAAGAGTGTGGCACCCTGGCAACACGCGCGGCTCTCCCAGTGGCGCGCCATTGAAACGCGCCGCAGCCTGGTGCGCGTGACGAACACGGGCATCACGTCCGTGATCAATGCCAAAGGGAAAATCGTTCAAACGCTGCCGATCTTCGTGCCGGCCGTGATGAATGCGCAGGTCGAAGTTCTGGAAGGCGAAACGCTTTACGTCCGGTTTGGGGATTGGTTTGCTTGGGGAGTAAGCCTGATCGCGGCCGTGATCGTGTTGCTGCTTTGGCGCAAAGCCGCAGGATGAGTCTAGAAGCAAAGCCACTAACCCATCGGGAAAGGAAAAAAGCATGCTGGGGGGCGTCGCGGCGCTCAACCCATCCTACGGGATCTGGAGCAACCCCGCAGCTTAGGTTAACACGCGCAGCGACGAACGCATTGGGCTATGAAAATCTACGACGTTGGTATTTTACTGCCCTCGACCTCTTCTATGCGACAATTCGTTCATGTCGTTTTTAAACTTCAGAATACCGGCTGCGAACCAGCCCTGGGTACCGCCGGCGTTTCGGATAAGGAGCCGGGGATCGTCGCAATTGTCAGGTGGCCAAGGTGTCAGCACATCGTCGATTCTGAAGTCGCCGTTGTCGGCGAGAGGCACGCCAGGATGAGAGGTGCTGCGCTGAACCAAGTCTTCACAAACCAGCGTGGCGATAACGTTCTGCCCAGTCGCCCTCCCGGTATTGTTGCCGCCGCCAAAAATCAGCCCTTTACCGTTGACCCTGATGTCTCCATTCATCCTCACTCGGGCATCAAGATCCTCTATCACCCAGATCTGTCCGGCGGGAGCGACACCGCGAACGATGTTCCGGTTGACAGTAACAACGGGGGTTGTATCCGTACTCACCGTTACATTCGACACGGGGATGACTCCAATTCCGCCCTTGAATCTTGCTAGGGTATCATCCGCCGACACCAACGGGGCCAAAAATCCCAGGACAACAAGCAAAGCAATCAATAGAATCGAAAATTTTTTCATGACACTGCCTCCTTTTAATTAGTGCTGCGCACGTCTCTTTGACTGCACGCCGGAATAACTTAAAGAAACCGCCGTTAAAGCCTCGGCCTCAATTAGGTAACTGACGCTGGCAGTCCTACGAGAGCGGGGAGCGCGGGGGTCCTTCAGACCACTTTCCTTGGTTCCTGACTGCGCAAGAATGCAAAGCTGGTTGGAGCGGCATGGCGTTCCCCTCCACCGATTCGTGACGGAGCTCCCGTCCGGTCGGGCTCGGCTAAGTTTACGATTACTCGCCGGCGTATTTTTCCGCCCGGAAAGGTTTGTGACAACCACCGCAGGCCCCACTCAGAGCCTTCACCTTTGCCTCCACAGCCGCCGCATCGCCGCTCTTGGCCGCACTAGCGAGGTCGCTCGCCGCCTTGCCAAGGTTCTTGGCAGCCTTAGCGAAATCTTCCGGCTTGTCCCAGATAGCGTCCGTTGCCTTAGTTTTTCCCGCCGTGCTGCCTTTGGGGAAAAGCCCGACGATTTTCTCCGAATTTCCCATTATATCCTTGGCTTTTAGTTCCACGGTGGCGTAGTCTTTCGACTCAACGGCGCCTTTGATTGCTTTGGCGGCTGCACTGTTCTCCTTCATGAGCTTGCGTCGCTGTTCAATCACATCTGCCTGTGCGAAGGCCTGCGCGGCGACAAACAGGGATAACACGGCGACAAAACCCGCGCATAAGCAATTCCGTTTATGCATCGGTTTTCTCCTTTCCGCTCGAGAAATTATTTTTTATTACCTGCCTCTATATGAATCTTCTTGGCTCGCCGCGCAATTCGTCAGTTAGAATAATGAGGTCTTTTTCAGTGTTGATAACCACGTCGGAGCGTCGAGCGAGCCTGCGCTTCTCTTCCCACACTCCTTAAGCCTGCTTCACTTTTCCATTCGGACGGTTCAAACTAAAGCTCATGAGTCCAACCTTTAGCCGGTCCGCCAGAGCACGGCCCCGATTTCTCTAAATTTCGAATTTTACGGATTGAGCTTCTGGTAAATCGCATTAGCGATCCGCAGCAGTTCGTCTTTTCTGAGCTCGCCAGACACGGCATAGCTCAATTGGCGATCGATCCAGTAAAAAACTGCTACCCTTCCTTCCTGCGAAAAGCGGAAGGCCGTTTCGCGGACAACGCTCGGATCAGTCTTCACGTAGAGCGTCAGGCGCTGGCCATTCTTGTCCTGGTACATGAACTGTGCCACCGGCCCTTGATCCCCGGGGAGGAGGCGCCCGCCGACGAGCTCGTATCCGAGCCCCCCTAGATGGGGCACCTTGAGAGGTGTCCCTAGCCGCTTTGACAGCCAAGTTACGAGATGTTCCTCCTGCGCCGCACTCACTTCTACGGGATGTCGAACCTCGGGGGTATAGACAGCGTGCGCGACCGCAGCCTGCTTGGCAAAGTTATAGTCCTTTGGTGATCTCACGATGTTTTGTTCGCGGACCAGCCACCCGAGCACTCCTCCAACAACAATCCAGACTACCGCTGCTGCGACCGGTCTAACCGAATGACTCCAGCGCCTCGGCGCCTTGTGCCATTTTGCAGGCACGGACTCGGCAAGCACCGGATCGAAAAGAGCGCGAAGCATCTGATTCTGCTGTTGATAGGCGCGCACACGCTCCGCCTCTTGAGGATTCGTGGCCAAAAATCCTTCCACTTCGTTACGGCGCTCTTCAGAGAGTCTACCGTCCACATAGGCATGCAAATCGCTTTCTTCAAAAACTGCCTTGTGGGAAGTCATTTGACCACCTTTAGTTTCGGTGGGGCATTCCCCCCGTGCATTATCGTGCGGAGATGCTCCCGGCCGCGCGACAAGCGCGACATCACCGTGCCGATAGGCACTCCGAGAATCTGCGCTGCCTCCTCGTAGGACATTTGCTCCAGTCCAACAAGCAACACGACCTCCCGTTGCTCATTGGGCAGCCGCTGTAGTGCTCTGGCTAGGTCTCCTATTTCCAGCCGGGTTTCGCCCTCCGGTCTAACCGACAAGTGCACGAGCGTGGCTTCGGGGGACTCAGCTTGCATGCGTGAACGAGTCTTGACCTGATTGACGTATAAATTGTGCATTATGGTGAAGAGCCAAGCGCCTAAATCACTGCCCGGGCGCCATAAAGCAATGCGTGCCCAAGCCCTCTCGAGCGTATCTTGGACGAGATCCTCGCCCGCCGTGTAGTCGCCGGTTAACGCTCTTGCATAGCGGCGCAAACGCGGGATGTGAGTGGCTATGTCTTGACCACTTTCCACATTTTGCCCCCGGCGCCGGGAAGAACGCGACAAATGTAATACTTACTGAGACGCCGTACAGCTCTCTCTAAAGTAAACAGCTAAGACGCTTCGTTTATTCCAGACGGCGGAATTTTTGATGCCGGTAAACCGGGCCCCCTCGCTTGACCAAACCACAGGGCGAACGACAAATCACAATTGCGTTGGATCCGTTCAGGGTGAACCCGTCGAATCATGAGGCGCCAGTTCTTCAGCGGAATTTTCATGGTCGTTTATGAAACGCTCCCACGACAGATCAGACAAGTCGTCAGTTTATCCCATTTTTCAGAATCTCACACGGATCCAATGTCTTTGGTTTTGATGCCAAAACCATC
>JBFJNS010000036.1:0-11555 GCA_041618055.1 Binatia bacterium | reverse complement strand
CCCTAACCCCATGGCTACGCAGAAAACCCACCGCATCGCGTAGCTGGCGGTAGTTGGCCAACTGTAAACCAAGCGCCGCACAGGTGGTGTGCGGACTCAGTTCGAGTTCCCGGCGCAGCGCTAGAGGAAAGAGCGCGAGCGAGTGGTGTTCCGTGTTGCAACGAAGGAAAAGGCAACGTTGCCCCCTCCAAAGCACTTCTTCTGTCAGCGTGAAGCCCAGGGTCTGGCGGTAGAAGGCCTCCGAGGCTTCAAGGTTCGCGACAAATAGGCTGACAGGACCGATGCGAACGACCTTAAAGGGACGCGGCAGCAAAATGCCGTCGACGTCAAATTCCGCGGACATCTGTTCCGCATGGCGGTAACCAGACAATAAATCGATATTTTGCGCCAGCGCGTCTTGAACCTCCTGTTGTTCAGAAATCTGGGGCAGAGGCGGCGCCTCGTCGAATTGCCGGTCGTACATCGCCTTGGGTTTGCTGTGACCGTTCCAGCCGATCTGTTCGATGCCATAGTAGAGTTCGTTCTGATGGCCGTCCGGGTCATTTAAATACGTGTGCCAGTTGGATCCCGGCATGTCGCGGCCCGAGCGTTGGAGCTTGACGTTTCGTTTCGTGAACCAGCGGATAGCATTGCCGACTTCACCCATGCTGCCGACCTGCCATGTAATCTGGTTGATCGTAATGCCGTGCCTAGAGGTGCGGCCCATAGCATCCCGCACCCGCTGATTGAAGAGCACCAGAGCATGATGGTCTGTGCCGTAGCGCGTGAAATATCCGTTTGGGTTGCCCAGCCCAGCAAACTGCTCAGGTCTTTGGGCGCGTGTCCCGTAGTCAATCATGTCCGACACGCAAAAGCCGAGCAGATCCGTATAGAACCGGACTCCGTCGTCCATGTTGACAAGATTGAATCCAAAATGGCCCAGGCGCCGGATTTTGAAGGGTTGGTCGAGCATGACTCCGCCGACGTTAAACTTTCCTTCCGAGGCTTGCATGACACAACTCCTGATAAGGGATCCTTTTTTATACGACCTTTTCCCTACGTGCACAACGCGCGCAATGGAATTTGCTTGCAACTGAATTCGGGCTGGATTAACACTAGGTTGGAAAACTTGGATGGTGTGATAAAGAGGAGGCGATAAGCTGACAGCTCCGACCCGCAGAATGCATTGACTGAATTAAGGAGGTTCACGATGGTTATGCAAGAGTTGCATGCCACTGGAAAGATCGTCTGGCCTGGCGATTGTCGTGTCGCTGTCTTTCTGAGTTTTGACTTTCAGGGCGGCGAGGACGTCCGACCCTCACGGGACGGGAAGTTAAACCACGAGGAGTATACACAGGCCGAGTACGGTCCCAAGACTGGAATTTGGCGGATCTTGAGAATCTTAGCGGCCAACGAATTGAAAGGGACCTTTCTGACCTGTGGCGGCATTGCAGAGCGTTATCCGGAGGCGGTCGCGGCGATACTTGCACAGGGGCACGAAGTTGCAGGCCATGGCTATCACCACGAGGTGGCGCGGGATCTCACCAAAGAGGAAGAACGAGACGTCATCAAACGGACCACTGAAATGATCATGGAGCGAACCCAGAAACGGCCCTTGGGCTGGCGCTCGTGTACGCAGAGCCCAAACAGCCTGGAATTGCTGATGGAGCAAGGTTATCTTTGGAACAGCAATTCTTTTTCTTACGATCTACCGTTCGTGTGGCAAAGCGGCAAGAGAAAGCTCGTGGAACTACCGCGGCAGCCTTTTGGCGATGGGCGAACTTACGGTCACCGCGACTCGGGAAACCCCAATGACACGCTGGTTGTGTGGAAAGCGATGTTCGACCAGTTTTATGAGGAGTCGAGCGTCGCGCCGACCTTCTGTCCGTTTCAGTTCCATCCCTACATATCGAGTCGCCCGGGTAGGGCCAGGGCGTTGAGCGACTTGATCCAGCATATCAAGTCGCACAGAGGGATATGGTTTGCCACTGGCAGCGAAATTGCGCACTGGTGGCTCGAACGAGGGTTTTCGGCGGAGACCTCCGGTTCCCGTGTGCCCAGAGTTGCGTGAGCGCGAACTAGAGCGTTAGGCGCGCAGGGGCGGTCGCTCGTCAGCGGTTTATGGCTTGAGGATCAGCACATCCACCGCTTTCCCGCCCACCGCCAGGTCGGGACAAGCACTAAGAGCCACCAGCAGGTCCATTTCGGCGCGGAGATCCATGAAATTTCCCGGTTGAGGGCGTACCTGTGTGTGTTCCATGCGGCCGGTAACCCCATCGATTTTCATGTGCTGGTTGAGATTGAACGGGCTCGGAATATCTTCTGGAATGATGCCGTAAGGTTGAAGGACCCGCGCAAGGTTTTCGTAGCATCCGTGATCGGGAATCTCGCTAATCTCCCGAGGATAATATTCGCTCAACCGGTTTTCCTTTTTTGCTAACTGGAATCGGTAGCCGCTGCACATTCCTTTCTGCAGATCATGGGTCCCGTGGTTGAAGCCGTCCGTCAAGATTGTCATCATGTGCTGGTTGTTGCGTCCCATCAACTTATCCCCAGTGCTGATGAAAAGCTTCATGTTGTAGACTTTGGTCCGCGCTTGATCGAAACGCTCGCGGAGATTCTGCAGGCGAAAGAACACGAAGTCCACCGTGGTTGTCGCGAGGATGCGGATCACCTGTCCTGTTTGCAGCTCTCCCGCCCAGCCCGTATTGTGGGGTACATGAATCTTCTGCAATTCTTTCATGGCATATTCCTTTCCTAACGGCCGTTGGAGGCCGTGGTCTTCGGGCAATCGATACTAACGGCATTTATAGAGGGAGTCGACAAAACCGCTGTCGACGATCTCTTTCGTAAATCGAGATTCCACAAAACGCTCAGGTGTGACCCCGTGAGGTATCGGCCGGTTACTGGCGATTTCGCCCAAGATGGTCTGAATGCCCTCGCGCGTCACGTCGGTAAACACTTGTGGACCCGCTCCCGCTTGAAAGATGGCGACGTCTTTGTCCGGCTGCAATCCCCATTTCTTCAACAGAAATCGGGCAACAAAATCTGTTGTCGCACCGATGCGGCTGACACCCATTTTCGTACCCCGAAGTTGCCCGGGTTCTTTGATATTCGGGATCGCGTAAAGCTCGAACGGTAGAGTATCGATTGTAGTGCCGAGCAGCACAACGTCAGAACCCGACAGGTTAACCGCGACGACGGCTCCGGCTGCGGTGAACGAGATGACAACGTCCCCGGCGATCAGCGCTTGAAGCGAAGGTGGACCACCGGCAATATAAAGAAGTTCGGCGTCGATATCATGCTTCTTGAATATCCCCGCTTCCTTAGTCACCCAAAGCGGTCCGTACACCATGGCAATGGAGGTGTAGGCAATTCGCAAGGATTCGGCGGTGGATGGACGCGATAGCGCGAAGAAAACCATCGCGCATGCGAGCAGTCCGACGGCAATTGGATTGAAATGATAATTGTTTTCCATGGCGCGCTATTCCTTTCCCGAAAGTGCCAAAGAACAACGTAGAAACTCTCTAAGCGAATTCGTGATCCCTGTCAAACGACGCTTGCCTGACCGCGAGAGGCGATGCGGCAATTGCCAATTCAGTTTCCGCTCCTGATAAAGAATGCCCATTCAATAGGTTGCGTCGCCATGGCCAGTATTCGGGAGGATTCTAGTGGTG
Source organism: Binatia bacterium (assembly GCA_041618055.1). GTDB lineage: Bacteria > Desulfobacterota > Binatia > UBA9968 > UBA9968 > JBFJNS01. Next base: position 7,899 of record JBFJNS010000036.1, on the reverse strand, counting down.
GCCATGTAAACCATCCGTCGCCGAAGACGTCCAACTGGGCAATGGCGCCATAAAACAATCGACGGAGGGTAAAATGAAAACGACATTGTTAGTTGCTGTTGGCTTGGTAGCTTTGAGCTCGGCGAGTGTGGTGAGCGCAGGGGACGGCGGATTCTTTGATCGGCGCGGCGACCGAATCGACGCTCGCCTCGACAGACGAGGCGAAAGAATCGACCATCGGCTGGACCGCCGAGGTCAACGCATCAACGATCGGCTTGATGTCCTAAGCGAAAAAGCCGAAGCAAAGGGGAAGTTTAAGCTTGCAGAGCGCTTGGACAGAAAAGGAGACCGCATCGAGCATCGCCTCGACCGGCGGGGTGATCGCATCGAACGCCGCCTTGATCTCCGTGGCGACCGGATCAATCTGCGCCTCGACCGCGTCGGCCGAATCCATCATCGCCGTCACCATCGCGGAAACTGAAATTAGGGCAAGGCCCCGGGAAGCCATCGCGGGACCCGGGGCCTTTTGCATTGACCGGTCTTGCTTCGCTTCCCGCGTGAAGCAACTAGGGGTGCGGGAAGTAGTCGCGGAAAGCAGTTACCATCAGATTGGCTAGACGCTCATTATAGCTCTCCACGTGGCCGTAGTGAGTCAGCTTGGGGACGACTATGAGACGGAGGGCTTGGGCGAAAGCGGCAAAACGCCTGAGCGCGTAAACTTCGCGGCGGAAGTCCAATCCCTTCCCTCCGCCCTCGATCCAATGGCCCCTGTCGAGTTCACCCACAATGTGAAGCAGTTTCTTCCCGCGCAGGCGACTCAAGTCGGCCTCGAAGGTGATGAAGAGTTCATCATCAGGAAGGTCCGAGATTCGGCGAATCTCAGCGCGCAGGCTATCATGGCTGCTATGTTCGATGTCCTGCATGTAGGGTTTGAACTGGGGACGTCGATGGTTTTCCAACTCGAACCAACGCTCGGCGCTGCCCCATGGTTGAAGCGGTCCAATGTAACCGCTCTTGACGTAACCGCTCGGTGATCGCCGGCTAAGTTCGGTGATGTTGCGAAAAGGCCTCGCCCGTTCCTCAGGCGTTTTCTCGGAGCAGGCGAGATCCCATTCCTTTCGTACCCAGGCGGGCATCCCCGTGCCGAAGCCCAAGCCGCCGATCAACTTGTTCCTCAATCCGTACTGTTCCAGAAGATAAAAATACTCGCCTCCCGTAGAGTGGCCCCAGCAGAAGATGTCATGCTCGGGGAGGCTCTTCTCGGTCAGCGCCTTGAGCGCCTCGACGCACATGCGAAAAGTGTAAACGGCCAGGCGATTCTTCAGCTCCTGGTCGCCTGGTACCTTGCCAATCACGAATTCGGGCCGGCGCTCCGGAATCGGCGGCCACGGTCTCCGGCTATAGTGGCCGGGGAGCGAGGTCGCCAGCACCGGAATGCCGAGTGAGGCCATGTGTTGGGCAATGCCGACACGCGACGTCGTCGGCTCAGTTTTGGTCAGATCGACATAATCTTCCGGACCGTCCGGCGTATAAATAAATTCATACTCGTTCGCGGCGCCGCCGTGAACCATCACCACGGCGATCCCCTTGATCGCGGCTCTCGCCGGCGTAAAAAGTCTACCGTGAATGTCCCATCGGAAGAGCTCTCCTGGTTTTTCCGGGTCAGGATAGCGATGTACATATGCTTCGACTTCGTGAACGGTGAATGTCGTACGCGGAAAGGGGTCCGGAAGACTCCGATACTCTTCGAAGGGCATAGGATAGATAAACCCATTGCGAAGGCCTGTACCCTCCTTGAGTGCTGCGATCAATCGCTCCATGCTCGACGATGCCATACGGATATCCCTTTAGGCGTTCAAATCATATCGCGTTCCTGAACATGTTTGTCAAGGATGGCGGGGCTGTTATTAAGTTCCGCCTGCGAGAAGCACGAATCCGTAAAAGGGCGCCCAGCATCATGCGAGATCAGAGAATTTCGACGAGGAAGTGGATGACCGCGGGCAAGTGATGAATTAGGCGTCCGCGCCCAAGAAAGCTGCTTGGTAAATGCAAGACCCTTCGAAAAAGCTGTGGCGCCACCACGGGTTGATGCGGGTGCTCGTCTGAGTTAAGAAGAGGAAAGTTATGTAAGCGGGAGGCATGATTCATGTCTGACGAACCAATGTCCAAGGTGCCTTACGAGAAGGTCGATCGCAAAGCGGAAGTGCTGGACACTCCCTATGATCGCTGGATTGCATCACAGGGCATCGAGATTATTAAAGGCTTCTTTGTTGAAGATCTCTATACGGTTCCCCTGAAGTGGTGGGATCGGATGGGTGGCTACGGCGTCTATATCATGCTTGATGGCACTGGCTACCTCGATGATGCTTATGTTTGTAGTATCCCTCCCGGGAAGAGCCTGCATCCACAGCGGCATATCTATGAGGCTTTGATTTATGTTCTTGACGGCCGTGGAGCAACAACGGTGTGGCAAACCAACGGTGCGAAGCAGAGCTTTGAATGGCAAAGGGGGAGTTTATTTGCCATCCCGCTAAACGCTTGGTACCAGCACTTCAACGGCCAGGGTGATCGGGAGGTGCGACTGCTTGCCGTGACCACGGCGCCGCTCGTTTTCAATTTATTTCACTGCGAAGATTTTGTCGTCAATAACCCGTATTCGTTCACCGACCGGTTCCGAGGGGAAGAGGGGTACTTTGGCGGCAAAGGCGTTCTCCACAACGACCGCGTTGTCGTAACCAATTTCGTGGCGGACGCAGTCAATGTCGAGCCGGTTGCCTGGACTGAGAGAGGGAAAGGAAACGCAACGATTTTTTTTGAGATGGCGGAAAGCATGATGGGCTCGCATGTGTCGCGTTTCCCGGTGGGGGTCTACAAGAAGGCGCACCGCCACGGACCCGGGGCGCATGTCTTTATTCTTACCGGCAAGGGGTACTCTTTGCTGTGGCCGGAAGGAAAGGAGAGGATTCGGGTCGATTGGAAGCCGGGATCGATTGTCGTTCCCCCGGAAGGGTGGTTTCACCAGCACTTCAATTCCAGCGCGGAACCGGCACGTTACCTGGCGCTTAAAATCGTCAGTCGCAGATTTAAGCTACAGCCCGGCAAGATTCAATCTGATGTGCCACTGGCGTACGGCGGGTGGCAGATCGAATATGAAGACGAGGATCCGGACATCCGGCGTATGTTCGAAGAAGAATGCGGCAAATCCGGTGCCCAAGTCAACATGCCCAAGTTCTCATAACTCTTGTGCTGCTTGGAAGTGGGGGCTAGTCCGACCGGCGCACGAGTATCCTCCCGAAGCTTTCGCGAAGGTAGGTTGTGCGCAGATGCTTCGGCGGATTGGGTCGCACCCTTATGGGTGGCTCGGGCCCCGTGGGCGCCGCCACAGTCAGCCTAGTCAAAAAGCGGAATAGCGTCCCTGCTGGACTTAAGCGGAGGCATTCTAGGCTAGCACCGCTCTTTTTTCTAATAAGGTATCGCGGAACGATGACAAAGAGGATCAAGTTATACAGCGCATTCTCGAAAAATAGAATTTTTTCCCATTCTTGGTATAGCTACGTCCCGCTGTGCTCCAGCATTTAGCACCGTGTGAGGTCGAGCGGTTCCCGGTCACTGAGGATTCGTCTAATCATTGAGCTGTTGATTTATGCCGTACGTTTGGTCTGGAGTTTTTGGGCGGTGTGCCTTAGTTTTCGTGCGGTTTTCCAAAACGCCGGGTTCCCCAAGCGAGCGTTCAAATTTTGACAGAAGGGACAGTTTTGCTCTCTTCATTTGTACGAAGACTCCAAATCGTGGAGAAGACTGACATTTATGGTGGCACACCGATTGCTGGTCCCACCTAAGCAGACGGCTATGAAGACGCAGGAGATCAATCCGAATTTTGATCAAAACTGGGCCTGGCCGAAGAAGACCTGGTTCCGGGAACGACTCAACGCGCTGCGGGCGAGGGACGAAGAAGAGCATCGGAGGTTGAGAGGTACCCGCAAAGATCCCGGGATGATCGAGGTCCAGGCCGCTGCCGATCGGGAAGGCAAAAAGGATTAGCCGGACGGGAGCCCTTCAATATCCAGCTCTCGTTTTGCCGAAATCCTTCGAGCGTTGAATCGTGCAGCGAGACGCGCGCACCTCGCTGGGGCCAGCTTGAGAGTCTACCATCAGTCTCTTGCCCTGAAACGTGACCAAGCGGCAAAGTCGATACTAAACTGAAGATTTCCAAGGTTGCGGGTCACAATCCAAAATTGCGAATGGATGGTTAACGCTGTCTTAGGTAGGGAGTCGCAGACGGAAGTCTTCAGGCTGTCAACGGATGTTGCGCAGCTATCCTCGCTTTGCGGGCGATTCGCTGATGCGTAACGCAGGTCATAAGAATATTCTATCTCGGTCGCAAGGTTTCATAGAAAGCTCTGTATTGATCAAGTGACGCCAGATAGAAAGCCATGAATAGACTTCCGAGCGCCACTAAAACGAGCGCTACCCTCGGCTTAATATCCTCTCCGAAATCAACTTTTGCATACACAGCGAGGGCCAAGACTGCCACCGTTAACCAGCCCCAATGACTCAACACCGCTCTGAAGAATTCGGCAACACCGTCCATTAGAGAGCTATCGTATACCGACAAGTTTTTGGGTCAAGGGCCAAAGCAGAGCAATGGCATCGATGGACCGACCCAGAGGGCCTTCATGCCCTGCAAGCACAGGTAAGTGACCGTAACAGGCATTTCCGACCCCTCTCGCACTAGACTCTTGTCCCAGGTGCCGTGAAACTCGACACGACGCGGTTGCTTAATGAAGCCCAGCGACGAATCATCATTTGCATGGCACTTTCCGGAAATAATTTCGAGCCTCTTGAACCTATTTTGAATTGAGATTTTCCGGGTTTAGTTCAGAGTCAATTATGCGTCAGGTTTAGGACCTTACAGCAAGTAAGGCCGCCCTTACTGTCGACCGAACGAGCGACGAGTTTAAAAGCAGAAAGGATGGTACTGGAGGGACGCGATGTGGGACCTGTTGGCACCAAGGAGGCAGGAGGGCAGCCACTACGATTTTGGGGGTGTGTACGGGCCCAAGGAACCAATCGTCTTAACGCGCAAGCGCGAGGAAATTTCTGGGCTATGGCTAACCAAAGGACAACGGCTGGGTCGCAGGGTGGTGCGTTCCCGCTGGAATTGAGCTGTGTAAACAAATTTCCCAGTCATCCTCATGCGCATTCAAAAATGTAAAGAACGTGCACGCATGCCGGAGAGCCAACCGCCTTAACCTCGTGGGGGAATCTCTTAAGTCATTGGTTTTGCGCGCCTCTCGCTTTCTGGCACCCGCATTGCGCTAGCCAAAGGTAACGCATTCAGTCGCAGCAACCGGTGAGGCGGTAATGCTGGCGCACGACACCGCGGGATAGATTTGCGACGTTTGCATGCGGATGGGAGGGAAATCGCGGTGGTCACAGGCGGACAGCTGGACTTCACGATCATAATCGAACCCTGAAATATCGGAGGAAAAATAGCTGGGTTTAAGACGATTCTGGATATGGTGAAGCTTAACGTCTTATAACGAAATCAAAAAGAGCGGATTCATTGATCGGCTTTACGGCCGAGATCAGATGGGCAGTAAATAGCTAATTGCGGCAACAACAACCTAGGTGAAGACTTGCGAATCTGGAGGTAAATCCTATGAAAACAATCAAATTCTCCGTTTGGCTCGCTGTCATTTTGTGCGTCGGATTTTCGGGTCAACGATCAGATGCCAACTCGATTAAAGAGTTGATTGAAGGGGCCAAGAAAGAAGGCAGTGTCGTTTACTATACCACGATGACTTTGTCGCAGAGTAAAAAAGTCGTGGATAGATTTGAAAAGAAATACCCGTTTATCAAACCCGAACTGTTCCGTACCGGGGGTGGCCCGATGCTGAACAAAATTCAAACCGAGGCTCGCGGTGGCAGGCACGCATGGGACGTTTTGTCAGGACGAGGTGAAATGGTTTTACCCTTGACGGAGCGAAAACTTCTCGCTTCCTACCATTCTCCGGAGGCGAAACACATTGATCAGGATCTCGTGGATAAGTAGGGCTATTGGACCGCCTATTACGTCAATCCATACGCTTTAGGATACAACACTAACCTAGTGAAGAAGGCCGACGTTCCCAAAACCTATGAAGATCTGCTTGACCCGAGGTGGAAAGGGAAAAAGATTTCAATCGATGATGAGGCTTTTGGTTTTTTGTCGGGTCTCATCACGGCTTGGGGTAAAGAAAAAGCCGTCGATTACTTCAAAAAATTGGCGGCCCAGGAACCAGTATTAATGCGGGGAAACACGAATCGCGTGCAGCTGACGGTGGCGGGAGAATTCGCTTTGATTGTCGCGTATGCACCGACGATTCAGCGGGAGACTTCACGGGGCGCACCGATCAACTGGGTTCCTCTAGAACCGGTGCCGGTTCAGGTCAATCCAGCAATGATCGCGGCCAATGCTCCACATCCGAATGCCGCGCGTCTTTTCACCGATTTTCTTCTGTCGAAAGAAGCACAATCGATGCTGGTGGGATTCCGAAGAATCCCGGTGCGAGAAGATATCGATCCGAATCCCCCGCGGCTTTTCAGGGGATATAAACGCATTGTGGAGCATCCTGAAGAGTATAAGAACTTTTCCGAAACCGTAAGGCTATATCAGGAGATTTTTAATCTACGATAATTGGAAGGTGTCGCCGCGGCGCTGAGACTTCTCGGGTCGGGAGGACAATCCTTGAATAGTCGGCACCGTTTTTCGGCTGGTCTGGACGTTCATGGACCAGCCGAATTATTTCCACCGGAGTGCTTAGCGACCCGATCACGTGTGATTAGATTCGTCATTGCCGTACCCAATAAACCGCTCATCTGAACTAACCACCTCGAAGTCTAGTTCGGGGGCTTGCTCCCAGTGCCAACGTTGCCTTCTCACTGCCGGAAGTGGGGCGCAACTTTTGCGGCGAAAGCTTCAACGCTCTCATGGTAAACCTTTCTGGCGGGTGTAAGCATCAGATGTTCCACGCCGGCGTCGCGAAGTTCCTCGATGCGTTCGATGCACTCCTCCGCTGTGCCTGCAATGGAAAAGCGATGGACGAGGTAATCGCTCACCAACTCAGGGTCAACGCGGTCTTCCATTGGCTTCATGACATTGAAGCCGGCCATGAATCTGTTGATGCCATCTAGTTCCTCCGGGGGAACGGTTTCGAGAGTAAAGCGGAAGTTGTGATGCGCTCGGTTGGCGATGCGATTGCGCACGATACGGCGTGCTTCGGCGCCGTCATCGCGCACACAGAGCATTCCGGCTACAATGAGTGCAACATCGCTCTCGTTGCGTCCCGCCTCCCGGGTTCCTTCAGCGATTTTCCGGCGCCCCCACTCAAGCACCCGCAGATCGAAGCCGGTCCCGAGTATCACCCCATCGGCGCACCGACCCGCGAGCTGCAACCCTTTCGGACCCTCCGCCGACACAAAGATGGGAGTCGGGCGCAGATTGAAGCCGATACGGACTTCTCCTCTGGGAAACGTGATGGCCTTACCCTGAGCCAAATCACGAATCATTCTGATGCCTTCTTCGAATTCCTTGATGGGGGTTGCCTTCCGGCCCTGGGAATAAACGGGACCGTCCCCCGTGCCGACACCGAGTATTGCACGGCCTTTGGAGATCTCGTTTAGGGAGGCGGCTGCCCCCGCTAGGACTGTCGGGTGGCGAAAAACCATGTTGGTTACGGCGATGCCCAGAAGCACGCGCTGAGTCAGCATGGCGCATGTGGCAAGCGTTTGAAACGAGTCGATGGTGCTTAAGTGGCTCTCACCGATAAAAATTCCGTCGTAGCCTAGCTCTTCGGCTCGCCGTGCGCGCTGATGAATCTCATCGATGGTTTTGACGCCGCCGTGAACGCTGTGAAGACTGAAACGCATAGCCATTTT
>JBFJNS010000035.1:0-11840 GCA_041618055.1 Binatia bacterium | reverse complement strand
TCAAGCGATGCCTCTTTTCATCAAGGCGACTTGCCCTCCGCGCCGAATTCCTTGCCCGCCTGCGTTTGATAAGCCGAAGAGCCCGCGCTCGCCTTCATCCATGCGCGCGTGAAAACTGTGATATTGCACAACCGAATCGTAACGCGGAAATCCCCAGAAGCGTTAGAGGCCAATGGGGCAAATAAATGGTGTTTTATGGCCCTATCGGTTCTCGGCCAAGTGGTGCTATTGAGTGTGCTGCTTCACAAAAAATGCGGCAGCTTGAGAACGGCGAGTGATCTGTAGTTTTTGAAAGATGTTGGAGAGATAGTTTTTTACCGTTTTTTCGCTAAGTTTGAGGTCAACGGCAATTTCCTTATTGGTTTTACCGTCGGCGATCAAGGCAACGATGCGGTGCTCCTGCGGCGACAGGCCCTCTGTTTTTTCCTCGGGTTGCGGCATTTTGAGGCCCTGCATCCAATTCATCACCCTCGAAGTCACCGTGGGGTCTAAAACGGGCTGCCCTGCGGCGACAAGCTTGATCGATCGAATGAGTTCTTCCGCAGCCACTTCTTTCAGTAAGTATCCTTTTGCTCCGGCGACCACGGCTGAAAGCACCGCGTCTTCGTCGCCGTACGAAGTCAAAAACAAAATGCGAATTTCGGGCAACGCCGAGAGGATATCGCGGCAAACATCAACACCGCTGCCGTCCGGCAACCGAAGATCCAGAAGCACGACATCCGGCTTTTGTTCAATGACTTGAGATATCGCTTCAGCGGAGGTGCCGGCCTCGCCGACGATTGAGATCTCCGAATCCTGGCCCAGTACCGAGCGCAGGCCCATGCGGACAACCTGGTGATCATCGACCAGGAAAAGCCGAATTTTTTTTGTCTTAACTTGCGACTCCCGTCGATTCATGAGGAATCTCCAGTACGATTCTCGTGCCCCAATCCCGTTTGCCGATAATCTCCAACTGTCCGCCCATCATTTCGACTCGCGCCTTCATGTTGTCCAAGCCGTGGCCGCTGCGTTTGGCATTTTTATCGAATCCGACTCCGTCATCAACCAGTTCCACGAGCGTCGCTTCTCCTCTTCCCGCGATGGATAAATCGATTTGCTTCGCCTCGGCGTGGCGAAGCGCGTTGCTGATCCCCTCCCGGATGATGTTTAGCAGGTGAACCGCTTGCCCCTTGGTGATAGCGGTAGCCGCGTTCGCATCGATATGCAGCGCCACTGAAGTGGGGTGTGCCGCAGTCATGCTGTCCACGAGCGCTCTGACGTTCGCCTCGAAGTTATCCTTGTAGTTTAAGCCCGAAGGTGGGCCTGTGATGAAATGGCGCACCTCCCGCATAACCGCCTTCAGCTGTCCAATGGCTTGATCGACGTTGCGCAACGCAAGCTTGACATCATCTCGCACCAGCGATCTCGAAGATTCAAGACTAAGGCTCACGGCAAACATGGATTGGAGAATGCCGTCATGCAAATCGCGACTCAACTGTTCTCTCTCTTCGAGCGCCTGACGGACTTTCTGTTCACTCTGTCTTAGCGCCTCCTCCATTTGCTTCCGCCGCTTGATGTTTCGAGCTACACAGACGATCCCTTCCGGCTGTCCAAACCGATCTCGCATCACGGAAGCCGAAAACAACACGGGGACGGGAACGTTATCCTTGGTCCAGTATGTGGTCTCGACATCGTCACGAGGCCCTTTTTCCATGAGATCACTTAACGCACACAATGAGTGGCTTCCGTCTTTCAATATCATCGCAACGGGTCTCTCGATGAGCTCGGTTTCCTCATAGCCCAAGAGAGACAGGGCCGCCGGGTTTGCCGCGCGAATCGCCTCTGAGGGAGTAAGGACGATAAGCGGCTCTGACAGAAAGTTAAGAATATCATCCATGTAGGCTTTGGAGATCGTCGTCGATTGTAATCTCTCCGCCATCTGATTGATGGCCCCCGCTAACGCGCCGAGTTCGTCTTGGCGCTCAACGGGGAGCCGCGTTGAAAAATTCCCATCGCCGATTAATTTTGCGGCGTCTACCGTCTGTGAAATTGGCCGCGTGATCCGCGTCGCCAAGATGATCACCAGGATCGCCCCGATCCCCAAGCCGGCAGCCGTTATTGCCAGGTTGGTTAACGTTTCGCTCCTGATGGTTTCATAGGCGGGATTCATGGAGAATCCCACGGCCAGATAGCCCACGAGCGTTTTGTTAGGCAGAAACACCGGCCCACCGATTTTGAGCACCCAATCTTGCTTCTTCGTGATCCAATCCTCGGCGCCCAAAATGTCTTGATTGAAAGGGTCCTTTGGCTGTGTTTCCCTGATGTAACTCTGTCCCGAACCGTCCGCGAGAACGGTTCCTTCGGCATTCATGGCGTAAACATAAAGTATTCTCGGATGGGCTTGCGCATCCATCAAGCGCAGCCGTAGCCCGCTGACATCGTTGAAATCGAGATCATCCAACACTAGCTCCGAAAGTAGCCTTACGATCTCGCGGTTTTCGGAAGCGTAGACGCCCAGGCTCAGCGTGCGCTCGTGGTAGATTGCATAGATCGAAATCGATACTCCGACCAGGAGTACGATGGAGAACATGAGGATCACTAATTTTGTGCGGATGCCGAAGTTCACCGGACGCTCCGTAGGGCCGCTAGAACGCAGCACTAACTTTTTTCATAACATGTCGCTCGACTTTTAAACAACCATAGCGACCTGCTGCGGATCAGCAGCAATAAATTCTCGCCAGTGCTATCGCCTTTGCGATGTGCGGCACAATCGAACTCACGGGCCCTGATCCAATACAAAACACTGCCGCTTGCGGTATAGACATCGGCGGTGACTCGGCATTGGCAGGATTTGGCGTTAATTCATGCGGCAGCGGAATAATGAACAAAAGAAGGGAACGGTTTTTTGCACCCATCCCCCTTGTTACTGACAAAGGGACTGTCCCGAAAGGCTATTTATTTCGTAACTTTGACCTTGATGGCCTCTCCCCCTTCCACGTCCGCAGAAACGGTTTGGCCCGCCTTGAATTCCGATCGGTCACTGATTCCATCCAACGACGTCCGTCCGCTGATTTTGATCTTGATCTCCTTGCCATCATCGGGCTTCACCGTGATGAAACGACCCTCTTTTTCGACCTTCGCGACCTTTCCCTTGACCGTGTCCGCCAGGCAGAACTCCGCGAACACCACCACGAAGAGCATCGCCGTGGCGAGGTTAACCAGTTTTCTCAACAACTTCTTCAAGCGCGCAATCCTCTCGGCAACATTTCCATGATTGAAGCTTAGTTTCCGCTCTCCCCATTGTCAAACCAGGCCACCTGACACGGCACATTGCTGTGCCGAGAGACGGTGTACGGATGCAAATGGTAAAATTGAAGAGAGAATGGTTTTCTGCGCGCCAACGATCAAACGCCCTGAGTGTCAAAAGGGATGGTCGCACAACCCCGGGCGTCCCATATTGAAGTTCCAAAAGCTTACTTTGGTCCGTGGTCGACACGCGAAAAAACGGACAGATTTCTTTGCGGCTCCGGAATGACTCCTTACTCCATCCTTCGATTGCGGTATACTTCGCTCCAGTTGATATTACGTTCGCTTTTCCGCTAGTGTCTAAGCCATGGATGAATGTTTCTGGTAAAAAACAGGAGGGACCGGGATCCGGCAATCCAGAATGGAGGTTTGTATGGCTATGATAAACAAGATTCTCGCCCCGACAGACTTGTCCGATCTTTCGGCAAAAGGCGTGGACTATGCCTGCAGCCTGGCCAAAGAAGTGGGTGCGGAAGTCGTCATTATCAATGTCGTCAAGGTGGAGGAGTTGATCTCGCTAGTCCGGGAATTGAAAGGTGCGCCCGCTCCCCGGTGGGATGCGGGTCTGGAGGAGAGACTCATTCAGCATCACAAGGATTTGCTCGATAAGTTTACGAAGCAACGAGTTTCCCAAATCGGCTCGGATTTAAATATTCGTCAAGTCGTCAAACTGGGCGAACCGTACAAGACGATTCTGAATTGCGCCAAAGACGAGAATGTCGAGCTGATTGTCATGTCCACCCATGGACGCAGCGGGCTTCCGCGGATGATGCTCGGCAGCGTCACCGAAAAGGTGCTGCGAAGTGCGGTATGCCCGGTTCTGGCAATGCCCGCGCACGAAAGTGAAAAACGGTAAAAACGCCGGCACGGCCGCGCGGCACATACTCACATAAAGAGCCGATGGTCATCGATCGAAAGAACGGGACCGTTCAGGAATCCCCACGGTCGATCCCCGTGGCAGCCGAAGTGGACGTCGTGGTCGCCGGAGGGGGCCCGGCGGGCTTCGCCGCGGCCTTGGCATCGAGTCGCTGCGGCGCCGAAACGTTACTGGTAGAGAGAAACGGCGTCTTGGGCGGCGTATCTACGGCCGTGCTGATGAATGTCTGGAACACCCCCGCCGAACGTCTGACGGGAATTGCCCGCGAGGTGGCCACGAAACTCATGGCGTCGGGGGCAGCCTGGGCTGGTTCAGTGGTCAACTTCGACCCGGAAGCGCTCCTGGATTTAGAGATGGATTTGCTTCTGGAAGCGAAGACGCGAATCCTTCTTTATACCTGGGTCGTCGATGCGATCGTCGTTGACAATCGGATTCAGGGGCTCATCGTCCAGAGCAAGTCCGGGCGCCAAGCCATACTCGCCAGGGCCGTGGTGGACACCAGCGGCGACGGCGACGTCGCCGACAGTGCCGGTTGCCCATCGGTCAAGGGGCGTGAAGGCGACAGCAAGATGCGGCCGGTCAACACGCTAATCCGCGTGGGCGGCGTCAACATGGATGAGCTGCTTTCTTACTGCCGCAATCACCCCGAGCAGTTTCAGGTCCAGCCTCATCACGAGGTGTCGCCCGCCTCACCGGCCATAAGGATCATGGGTTTCTTTGATCTGGTTGCGGAAGGAAGACAGCGAGGCGAGGTGCCGAGTGAAGTCCACTATCTGCGCCTCGAAGGTGTGGACGCCGCCCGCGGGATCGTTACGGTGAATTCGGCCCGCGTCTACGATGTGGACGGCACCTCCATGTGGGATATTACCCGAGGGGACATCGAGTCGCGGCGACAAAACAAGTTGCTTTTGGCATTCATGAAAAGGCGCATCCCGGGCTGCCAGGACGCGTATATGATCAGCTCTTCGAGCATGCTGGGCGTGCGAGAAACCCGGCGCATTCGCGGTGAGCACCTGCTCACGGATGATGAACTGGGGGAGACGACTTATCCCGACAGCGTGGCAAGATTGTGGAAGTACATGGTGAAGGGATATGAGGGACATAGCCCGGACGGGCGCGAGGGCGCCGCCGATGATTTGGAGAACCGAGCCCTGGGGCGGCCTCTCAGATGGTTTGAAATTCCCTTCGGAGTCCTGGTGCCGCAGAAAGTCGAGGGCCTGACGGTGGGGGGCCGAATCATTTCCCAAACCCATAAGGCGGATGCATGGACGCGGGGCCAGTACTGCTGCATGGTGACGGGGCAGGCCGCCGGGACCGCGGCGGCGCTCGCCGCCTTGAGCAACACGGTACCGCGCCAACTCGACGTTTCGGCGCTACAGCGAACCTTGATCGGGCAGGGTGTCGATATTGGCGAAGCAGGGAGAGAGGCGCTACGAGAATGAAACGTACAAGCGGTTCTAGTTACCGCGCGATCTCACAGCCGTCGGCGACTGTCCCCGTTTTTCTCCTCCTCGATGTCGATTTTGGGAGAAGATCCAGCCTTGCGCCATTCAATCGACCTGTTCCTTGATCGCCCTCACCATCGTGACCACCCGCTTGTTGACGGCGAGAAAACCCGTCTGCCAGGTGATAGCCGGATCGGGCAACACCTCAACGGTCACGTTCGTGATCGGAAGAAACTGTTTGCTGGGATCGTTCAAGAAGTCGGACAATCGCGAATTGTAGCCCCCTTCGGATGCCAACGGCAGGAATAAAGTGCCCTTCATGCGATAGGTATCCGTCAAAATCTCGACTTCGGCGTATTTCCCCTTTGCCTTGATGTTCGCCATATTTGCCCCCGGTTTTTTTAGTTAGCTACTTTTCTCCTCAACTCGGATTCTGCACCTCTATGGGATGCGCCGAGCCTGGGATGAGCCTGGAGTAGCCAATCAGCCCTTCCATCTCATGTTCAGTCGGGGCAAGTCTGAAGCACTTCGGACTTCAGGTCAAGTCAAAGATTCATCCTCTTATCTGCTAATCTTTCTATCGGCACCGCGCAGGCTGTGAACTCGGGGATGTCATTGGCGCTCGACAGACAGACTGCCATCATCAGATTGAGAGTTGTGATGTCGGATTTAAGTAGTGGACCAACGAAGTGCGATTTTGTAAGTCTGGATCGAGGATAGCGCTTATGGCGCATCAATACCGCCATCGCCCGCCGTGTTTCCGGGTTACATTACCCCTTGGTTGTATGACTTCGAGCAATGTTTCGTCTGTCAGAATTACAAACGAGGAAAGAGACTATCTAAGCACTTCCTTTTTGGAGAAAAATTACCCGCTGATACGACAAGCCTCAATGCAATGGTCGATCCTGCACGGCTCCACCCCAGCTCACCGTCGTCATTCCACCGTCCGAAGAGCGAATAATGAACCATACCCCTTCCCGATACACCGCTATGTCGGTCTTGCTATCGCCGTCATAGTCGGCTGGCACCGGCACATCCCGCACCCCTCCACCCCAACCTACCGCCATCATCCCAGCGTCCGAGGATCGATAGATAAACCAGGCGCCATCTCTATACACCCCTATGTCCGCTTTCCAGTCACCGTCGTAGTCAGCCGGCACCGGTATGTCCTGCGGCGCTCCGCCCCAGCCTAGCGAAGTTATGCCGCCGTCCAAGGAGCGAATAATAAACCATGCACCATCGCGATAGACGGCTACGTCCGCCTTCCCGTCTCCGTCGTAGTCCGCCGACACCGGAATGTCCTGAGGTGCTCCGCCCCAGACTACCGTCGTAATCCCGCCATCCGAGGATCGAATGATGTACCAGATGCCATCGCGATACACCGCTATGTCCGTCTTGCCGTCACCGTCGTAATCCGCCGGAACCGGTATGTCCTGAGGCGCTCCACCCCAGCCTATTGTCGTCACTCCACCGTCCGAGGAGCGTACGATGAACCATACCCCATCACGGTACACGGCCACGTCCGTCTTACCGTCGCCGTCGTAGTCCCCTGACACCGGCACGTCCTGCGGCGCGCCGCCCCAGCCTACTGCCGTTACCCCTCCGTCCGAAGAGCGAACGATGTACCACGCCCCGTCCCGGTATACCGCGATGTCCGCCTTGCAGTCCCCGTCGAAATCGACAGGCCGCTTGCTCAGATGGATGCAGCTGTCATCGTTAAGGATGGTTCCTACTCCCCGGCCATCAGCGATGACAGCGTTGGACGCCTCTATGAGATCAACAAAAAACGTTTCGTCGCCCTCAAAGCGAGTATCGCCATTCACCAGAACAGTGATAGTCTTTACGGTCTCGCCCGGCCTAAAAATTAAAGTTCCCCACGTGAACTGGAAGTCACCGCCCCACGATATAGCCGTACCATTGGCCGTGCTATAAGTCACAGCGATCGTCTGCGTGCTGGCGGATGAAAGGGTTACCGAGAAAATGGCATTGGTAATGCCGCTATTGCCCTCTTGTACGGAAACGTCGTTGATGCTTAGAGATGGCAAAGGTTCGTAGACGGCTGTCATGGCGTAATCTGCATCCATTGTAATCTCAGTAAAGCTGTAGGTGCTCCACTCCAAACCGTTTCGCAGCCATCTGCGGAAGCCGTTTCCCCCAACGATCGCCTGGGCTTGCAGACTAAGCGAAGTGCTGTTCACATAGGTGCGGGTGTAAGGAGTGAGCCAACTGCCAGCCCCGTCAATATCGGAGCCGGGTTCCACGTCGACACGCACGCCCGACTCCGGATTTATCGAGGTAATGGTTAAAGCCCGGGGAATTGCGGTAACCGAGTTGAACACCGCCGTAACAATCGTATCGGAATTGATGACAGCCGTGCAACTTCCCGTTCCGCTACATCCTCCCCCGCTCCAACCAGCAAAGATCGATCCCGGCTCCGCGTTGGCAGTCAAAACAATCGTTGCAGCGCCTGAATAAGTTTCGGTGCAGTCGAAACCACAATTGATGGCCGCGGTGGTGCTGATCACGCTTCCCGCGCCGGTACCTCTTCTTTTGACGTTGAGAATCACGCGGTTGGGAACGGAGAATCCGCCACGATAAGCACCGTGATGGCGCGGGCCTCCCATGAATTGACCCCACTGGATCGGTCCATGCGCCGGGCCGCCCAATTCATAAACCCATACTTTCTCAAACTCTCCCGCGATCCCGTCCCACATTGAACCCGTCACGATAATGTCGTTCCGGCCATTGAGGTCGATATCCGCTATGGCGGGCACCGCGCCCCACCCTATTGGAATTGTCTTGGGAAAACCCGGTATGATGCCGCCGTTGCGATTGTAAGCGCGCAATTCCCCCATCTTAAATTCCCCCGAAGGGAGAACGGTGACGACAACATCCGGAAGCCCATCGCCGTCAACATCGCCCACGACTGGAGATGAGTAGCCCTTCCACCCGCGTGTATATACGGGCCAACCCGTAAACGTACTGCCATCGCCCCGTAACGCGATCAGAACCTCGTCCGTTTGCACGATGATCTCCGGCACGCCGTCTCCGTCGAGGTCGGCTAATGCTGGCGCGGTCATTGCATCAGCGGAGCCGGGGATGGGGATAGTCCTCTTGAGAGTGCCGTTGTTCGAGAAGATGTAGATACCATTGAAATTGACCAGGCTTCCGAACGTGATGATTTCAGGTGCACCATCTCCATCGACATCTCCCACGGCAAGGTAGTTGTCCGCACCGCCACTAAAGAAATTCGGGAAGCCCTTTACAATCGTACCGTCATGGTGAAAGGCGAACAGATCGGATCGACATTCGCCGCCGCAAGCGACTTCTGAAGCGGTGATAATTTCCGGAATTCCGTCTCCATCTAAATCGGCGATTGCAGGAGTTGACAGCCTCTGAGCAGCCGTTGAAGCCAAGACGGGCCAACCAGGGAGCGGCGAGCCGTCCGCATTGTACGCGTGAAGTTGATGGTCTTCTTCTTGAACGAAGATTTCATCGATGCCATCACCGTCAATGTCGACAAGCGAAGGCGGATAGTCAGTATAGTTTGCGCTTACTATCGGCCAACCCGGCAGCATAGAGCCGTTTCCAGAATATGCGGTAATCTTTGAAAATAGTGGAAAGTCATCGGGAAGGTTAGCTGCAACTACTTCGAGACCAGCGAAGCTCCCAGAGATTTCTCCCAAAGCTGGGTACGCAACTGCAATAATGTCCACGACAGGCCAACCCGGAACGAGAGAGCCGTCCGATTTCCACGCATAAAGAGGGCCTGCCGCAATGCCGCTAACGATAATCTCCTGGTTCGGATCACCATCGATATTGCCAACCAGCGTGTGGATCTTGGGACCGGCATAGTAGATACCGGGCAAATGCAACGCTGTGACAGGAAAACCGGGTTTGAGATGAGCATCAACGTCCACTCTAACAACGTCAGCGTTCGGAAAGTATAGGTCGAAAATCCCACCACCGGGGGGCAACCAATGAGCCGAGTAGATACCATCACCGGCTGCTTGGTCTGCGCCGCTTCCATCGTCACGAAGAACGATCTGGTCGCCCCCAGGATCCACAGTGACGACAACTTCTCCGTTCGGCGAGCCACACTTAATATGGACCATTGACAAGAGCAAGGATCTTCCCAGTGCCCACCTCACAGTGCTTTCTTCAACGGGATTATCTATACCGTACGGTCTTAGCCGCCTAAACACGACAGAATTCGAACAACTTAGGGATCCGTGAGCATCTAGTCGTCTTGCTGAGATGAAAAAGTCCAGGTTTTCAAAAGGGCATTGCCCAAAATCACCACCCGCAAGAATTAGATTCTTAATTGTTCGCCAATCTCTGGATGGATCTTGTGCCTTGAGCAAAACCGCGGTGCCCGTAACATGAGGTGCCGGCATAGAAGTTCCGCTATAGATGGAGTACGTACCACCAATTGTCGTGCTCAAGATATTTTCGCCTGGAGCGCCCAGATGAATGGTTCTTTCGCCGAATCTGGAGAAAGACGATTTACAGTCCTGGTGTTCAGTGGCAGCGACGGAAATTACGTTTGGAAGATAGAGGCTCGACGGATAAGCTGGCGCAACGTCATTATTGGCGAGGCCCGAAGGAGCAGCGGCAATAAAGAGAATACCCGCCGTCAGTTGAGCGCTCACCGCATCCGAAAGCGCTTGCGAATAGACCAACGAGCCCCAACTAGCATTGGACGCAATGATGTTCACGCCCCTATTTTTCATCATTTTGACATAGTCCAGACACTCGATCGCATCGGCAACTGTGCCAAAGCCGTCGGCCCCGATAAATTTACACGCCATGACCTTCACAGCATGCACAACACCAACTATTCCGAGCGCGTTGTTTCCGACAGCCCCAATAATCCCAGCCACATGTGTGCCGTGGTTGTTATCATCCATTGGGTCCGAGTCGTTGTAAACCGAGTCGATCCCATGGCAGTCATCGATGTAACCGTTTCCGTCGTCGTCTATGCCATTGTTGTTACAATCAGCTTCGTTTCTCCACATGTTGGCAGCAAGATCCTGATGCGTGTAATCGACACCTGAGTCGATGACAGCGACGACCACGTTGTGGCTTCCCGTAGTTATGTCCCAGGCCTCAACGGCTTTGATGTCGGCGCCGGGATTGCCTCCATTCTGGCCAGTGTTTCGAAGATTCCACTGAGACGGAAATAAGGGATCATTGGGTGTGCCGAATTTTTCGACGATGTAATTCGGTTCGGCGTAAAGGACATCGCGATCGGCACGGTAGAACCTGAGTGCTTGATCCAAAGAAACGCCCCGGGGAAGTTTTACGCGCTCCAACCCAGCCGGGCTTCGAAAGCGTTTTACTGAAGCCCCTTTCAAACGGCCGTGAGCCGCCGCTCTCACCGATTGCGATGCCGTATCTTTGAAGCGCACGAGAATTTCGTCGGGAACGTAGGATAGAGAATTTGCGATATTGATGTTCGGCTGACTGCTTTTCAATATCACCTGACCGTCAGGCGTGCGGCTGATAATCTCATCATTTGAGACATCGGCGGCGGGAGCCCGCTCAACCGGCACGAGAAAAAGAAGGATCAGGCAGAGAAAAATCGTATGCAGCGTTGTGAACCTAATCACCCAATCACAGAAGTGGCTGCAGCGTTGATATGTGACTCTGGACTTGGGATGGCTGCTACGTCGGAGCAATCCTGCCATCGCCTTCGGCGATTCCATGATGCGCCTCTCCTTGGTTGCGTAACTCTAAGCGATGACTTTGTTGTGCCAGAGAGAAAAAAGGAATGAAATTTCCTGAGAGGAGACGAAGGAACTTCCGGCTGTCAATCTTCAAGTGTCCTCCGCAGAGGGACGCCTCGTCACGTTGCCTGAACCCCAATGGGCCTGGCGATCAATGGGCGGTCAGACAACCTCGCCGGCTGGGAGATACCACTGATTGGCACCCCATGTCAACAAAACCAGAAGTTGTGGTTCCACATCTCAGTTGTCCTCAATTCGGGGGACACAATACTAAATTCTTGTTGAAGGTCGTGGAGGCGAACTCATGCGCTCCCCGATGATTCGGATTGCGAGACTTGTCACGCAGCTGCCGCTGGTGCAGCTGGTGTCAGGCTTTGCTTATTTGATATTTACTCCGCCTCGGCCCGAAACCGACTCCCAATGAGCCCGCCCATCGCTTCGAGGTCTCCAGGCTCGACAGATCGAAAAGCTCCGGTCAAAGACTCGTCGTCTTCTCTGCTACTC
>JBFJNS010000034.1:0-11870 GCA_041618055.1 Binatia bacterium | reverse complement strand
GAGCGCAGCGCTGCCGAGGCTTTCCACCAATTCCGCCTGCGCAAGACCGCAGCCGGTACCGGGATTCTCCTCTATGTTTCCCTCTATGAACGTATGGTTCGCGTGCTCGGAGACGACGCCATTAGCGATAAGCTCAATCAAAAGGACTGGCAAGCGGTGCGTGATCTTGTCATCGCTGGGTTCCGTAGTAATCGTCCCGCCGAGGGGCTATCCCAGGGCGTCTTGAAGTGCGGTGAGCTTCTGAGTCGCTATTTCCCGCTCCAACCGGGCGATGTAAACGAAATCAGGAACGAACTTCGCGTCATCGACTGACACAGACGGGAGACGGCAGGTAACGCAAGCTTTCGTTTCAACCAATTAAGGAATCGGGTTACGCCCCCTCTTTCCGCTGTTTCGCTATTTTTCAGAAATCCGAGCTTGGAGATCGGCCCAGCAGTACCGGCGAGAATTACCTTCTATCATTCTAGATGTTGGCGCCGAACGTTACCCAAAAGACCGTGAAGTGACCAAACCTCGGCTGAAATACCTTGGCATCAGCGTTGCAAATTTGGAGCGTAAAACAGTTCACGTAAGGAGGCACCCAATGCTGCCTCTGGAGGTAAACTGAATGGCTCGACCCCGTCCGAATGTTCTAGTCGTAGATGATGATGCCGCTACGCGCGATGGTTTGACGGCGCTACTGGAAAGCTGGGGGTACCACGCATTGGCGGTATCCGACGGTCAGGCTGCGCTGCAAAGGTGCAACCAGGAGCTGCCTCATGCGATTGTAAGCGACCTCGTGATGCCGGGCATGAACGGGCTTCAGTTTATCGACGCCTTGCATGAACGCGTGCACCAGGTGGCAATTATCATGCTGACAGGCCAAGCGACGATCGAAACTGCGGTGCAGGCCATCAAGCTCGGCGCCTATGACTATTTGCCGAAACCGTTGGAGGCGCCGAAGCTACGCGCGGTACTCGAGAAGGGACTCAAGCAGGTAGGGTTCGCTCGTGAGGCGAGCGTGCTGCGTCAGAAGATGGAGTCCCCTTTGGGCTCCTATGGCAAACTCATCGGCAAGTCCGCAATCATGCGACAGCTCTATAAACGACTGAGCCAAATTGCCCATACGGATGCCGCTGTCATGGTGAGCGGCGAAAGCGGCACCGGCAAGGAGCTTGTCGCGCGCACGCTTCACGAACTTTCGACAATGCGGGAGGGACCTTTCTTGTCGCTGAATTGCTGCGCCTTGGCGCCTTCGTTGATGGAAAGCGAACTCTTCGGTCATGAAAAGGGGGCATTCACGAATGCTTTAGAGCCGCGCCCGGGTTGCTTCGAGCAAGCTGACGGCGGGACCCTTTTCCTCGATGAGATCACCGAGGTTACACCGGAGGTTCAGGCGAAGCTTTTGCGAGTCTTGGAAGAAAGACAGGTTCGTCGAATTGGAGCGCGTGCAAGTATTCCCGTTGCCGTTCGCGTCGTCGCCGCCACGAATCGCCCGCCTGCCAGCTCCGTCAAGGAAGGAAAACTCATACAGGATCTCTTTTACCGCTTGAAAATGTTTCACTTGGCGCTTCCACCGCTCCGAGAACGGGACGATGACATTCCGCTTTTGGCGCGTTACTTCCTGGAGTCATTCGGCGAAAAATATCAGCGCCCGACCATGCCCAGGGCTTCAGACTTTGAGGAAGCATTGCGCGCCCATCCGTGGCCTGGGAATGTGCGTGAGCTACGCAACGCGATGGAACGGTTAGCCTTGCTGGCTCCCCGCTCAAATCTTACCGCTGCCGATCTTCAGGAGTGTTTTGTCGACGCCGCGCTTGAAGATACCCCCGACGACAACCGACAAATTCCGTTGCGGATCTAGCATTCCTGTTCGACTCATTATCGTCCGCCGTCGGACCATCTCGTTCGCCCTGGCAAATGCATCGGCCCAAGCGGGTGCGGAAGAAGGGTTCACCCTGAGGTAGCGTGGGGTCACAGGCAGTTAAGCAAGCCCCTCGCCCCATCAAGCCGTACGCGAAGGGCGTCTGGTACCCGAGCGCCTGATGAATACGCCGGCTTTTCTGTTGCTCTGATTCGCAAACAGACCGAAATCATCATCCAGTTCGCTTGCAATCCGGGATGCAATCGGAGTACAAGAGTTCGGCTCTGAACAAGGAGGACCGATGAAGCGATACATTCACCTGTTCCAAGCTTTGGCAACAACGCTCTTGGTAACATCGTCGAGTGTTACCATTGCGGCCGCCGCCGCTCCTTCCAAAATAGTCTTCACCTTCGGCGGCCTGAGCGAGCGCAGCGGCGTCTTGTTCGTGGCGAAGGATGCAGGCATTTTTCAGAATCACGGACTGGACGCGCAGGTGGTCAACGTGCGCAGCGGGCAAGTAGGGATGTCGGCTCTGGCTTCGGGCGAGACACACTTTCACGCCGGGTCGGCCACCGGCACTTCCATAGGCGCTATGGCCGGCGGGCTCGATCTGGTCTTCATTGCCGGTCTTATCAACAAGCTCGACGGCGCGTTCGTGGTCAACCCCAGCATCAAGACGACGGCTGATCTCAAGGGCAAAACCATCGCCGTGCAGAGCATTGGCGGCGGAATCTGGATGTTCACGATGCTCGCTTTCGAGCACTGGGGGCTTAATCCCGAGCGCGACGGCATCAAGTTTCGCGTCGTCAGCGACCAGGCGGTAATCGCCCAGGCCATCGCCTCGGGTACAGTCGATGGGGGCTACCTGGGGTATACGTTTGGCGCGCAGATGGAGCGGCAGGGGTTTCGCATTTTGGCCGATCTCATCAAGCTAGGCATTCCCTATCAGGGCCTCGGCGTCATGGCGCGCCGCAGTTTCGTGGACCGCTCGCCCGAAGTCGCCGAAAGGACGCTTCGGGCCATGGTCGACAGCGTGGCGTTCATCAACAAGCCCGAAAACAAAAGCGCCGTTGTGCGCAGTCTCGCCAGGGGGCTTAGGTTGTCTAAAGTGGAAGACGCCGCGGCGGGCTATGAAATGATGAAGGTCCTCTACGATCAGCGGATATATCCAAACAACGATGGGCTGCAAAATGTGATCTCTCTCCTCGGAAAGACAAACGAGCAAATTCGCCGCCTCAAGATCGCGGACGTTGTCGATGACCGGATCGTGCGCAAGCTTGAAAAAGATGGGCTGTTCTAATAATTTCGATTCCGTGACTCGGGCTTCAGGCTGACGCGAAGCTCGAAAACGTGAGATCGCGTCGGCATGGTACCGATCTCCAGCGGCCGTGGCTCAGGGCGAGAAACCGTCGGTACCCGTTTCAGTAAACTAAGCGAACAGCCGTAAGGAGGATTTTCTGATGGCGAACGCCGGCAATGGACATGATGCAGGCTTCGAGGTGCTCATTTCTTCGGATTCCCACGTGATGGAGCCACCGGACATCATAGCCGAGCGCGTGGACGCTCGTTTTCGCGACCAGGCGCCGCGCTTTCCCCAATTGAAAGTGGGCGAGAGTTTTCAAACCCATCCCGGCGGGTCCGACCCAAACTGCCGCATCAAAGAGATGGAAACCGACGGCCTGAGCACCGAGGTGCTTTACCCGACATATTTGCTGCCTCACTTTGCGATGGACAACGCCGAACTGCAGGCGGCTTGTTTTCGCGCTTACAACGACTGGCTGATCGATTACTGTAAGGTCGCCCCCCGGCGCCTGATCGGGATTGCGGCTATTTCGGTCTATGACATCGACGAGGCGGTGAGAGAGCTGCAGCGTTGCGCCAAGGCAGGTCTGAAGGGCTCCATTATCTGGCAGGCACCGCACCCCGACCTTCCCTTCCGCTCGGAGCATTACAATGGGTTCTGGGCGGCGTCCCAGGATCTCAACTTGCCCGTGAATCTGCATATTCTGACCGGCCATGGCTACCACAAGGAGACCGTCTTCAAGAACAGGAGTGGAGGCGTCGAGCACTATCGTGGCAGCGTGAATCTGAAGCTCAGGGAGATTATCGACGCGTTCTTCGAGCTGATCTTTTACGGTGTGCTGGAGCGATATCCCGGTCTCAGGTTCGTCAGCGTCGAAAACGAGATCGGCTGGATGCCCTTCATGCTCCAGCAGTGGGACTACTACTACCGCCGATTCCGGGGCGTGAACCCGCCGCCGATCAAGAAAGATCCCAGCGAGTATTTTGCCAATCAGATTTACGGGACTTTTTTCAGAGACACCGTGGCGGGCCGCAACTTCCAGTGGTGGGGACAGGACAATTGCATGTGGTCCAACGACTATCCTCATGGCAATTCCACATGGCCGGAATCGCGCAAGTTCATCCATCGCGATCTTGGGCATCTGCCCCCCGATATACGCAGGAAACTCGTGTGCACGAACGTGGCCGGACTTTACAAGATGGAGGTTCCGAAGCCGGCCACGGCCCCGCAGCCGGGTGCGGTTTCATAAAGATTCCGGCAAAGCAGCATCTTTTCTCGGCTGAATTTCAAATCCTATTCCCATAACTAAGGAGGAACTATCCATGCCCGCGCGATACGGTTCTGATCTGATCGTCGACCTGCTCAAGGCGCTCGACATTGACTATGTGGCGCTGAACCCGGGCTCTAGTTTCCGCGGTATCCACGATTCGCTGGTCAATTACGAGAGCGGGAGGAAACCCAACCCTGAGATCATTCTCTGCTGCCACGAAGAGATTGCCGTGGCGGTAGCTCACGGCTATGCGAAGACGGCGGGAAAGCCGATGGCGGCGATCGTTCATGACGTGGTCGGCCTACAGCACGCCTCCATGGCCATCTACAACGCCTGGTGCGACCGGACCCCGGTTCTGGTAATGGGCGGCACCGGCCCCATGAATACCAGCAAGCGCAGACCCTGGATCGACTGGATTCACACGGCGTTGGTGCAGGGGAATCTTGTGCGCGATTTCGTCAAATGGGACGACCAGCCCGTCGGCATCGAGTCGATTCCGTCGTCCATGATGCGCGCCTATCGCATCGCCATGAGCGATCCTCCGGGCCCCGTCTACCTTTGCTTCGATGTGGTGGATCAAGAGGATGCGATAGAAAAAGAGATACCCCTTCCCGATCCGAGCCGTTTCCGCCCGCCTGCACCCCTCCAGGCAGAGACCGACGCGATCAGAGAGGCGGCGCGGCTGCTTTCGGCGGCGCAGAATCCCGTAATAATCGCCGACTATCTGGGCAGAAACAGCGAGGCGGTGTTAAGTCTCGTCGAACTGGCGGACCTCTTGTCGATACCCGTAGTCGACCTCGGCGCGCGATTAAACTTTCCCAACACGCATGCTCTCAATCTAACCGGCAGGAACCGAGAGCTGGTTGCGAACGCCGATGTCATTCTGGGGTTGGATGTCGTGGATCTCTTTGGTGCACTGGTGCGTCACGATGCTGGTGCGCGCAGCTCCGTACCGGGGATCAAACCCGGTTGCAAGGTTATTCACGTGACCCTGGCGGACATTTCCATGCGCGGCTGGACGAGCGACTTTCAAGAGCTGGCCCCCGTTGACCTGCCCATTGTTGCAAACACACGGGTTTTTCTGCCTGCGCTGATCGAAGAGATCAAGCGCCAAGGCAAAATTTCCAAGAATGTCGTTGAAGATAGGCGCAAAGCTTTGGCCGCCCAGCACGACGAGATCCACGCCGGTTGGCAGGCCGATCTCAAGCGGCGTTGGGATGAAAAGCCGATCGCGCCGCCGCGTCTAGCCTACGAGGTTTGGGAGGCGGTCAAGAAAGAAGACTGGCTCCTGGTGGCCGGGGCCTTTCGCGGTTGGCCCAGCCGCTTGTGGACCTGGGACAAGCCGGGGCTTTTCCTCGGCAGTTACGGCGGCGGCGGTTTGGGTTACGGACCGGCAGCCTCCGTCGGCGCAGCGATTCCTTACCGCGGCACGGGCAAGATCTGCGTCAACCTGCAGCGCGACGGCGAAATGCTTTACACTTCCAGCGCTCTTTGGACGGCTGCGAATGCCGGCGTACCGCTACTGACGGTGATGACGAACAACCGCACCTACTACAACGACGAGGAGCATCAGGAAAAAATCGCCATCCACCGGGGCCGCCCGCCGGAAAACAAAGTCGTCGGCATGCGCATGGAAAAGCCGCCGGTGGATTTTGCCAATCTCGCCCGATCACTTGGGGTTGCCGGTGAAGGACCGGTGACCGAGCCGGATCAGATTCGGCCCGCCGTGGAAAGAGCGATCAAAATCATCAAGGAAGAAAAACGACCGGCGCTGGTGGATGTTTATATACAGACGGTTTAGCCAGGTAGAGACGAGACCAAAGCATAAAAATCTTTTTCCTTCCGCCCTTGACTTAAACTCCCTAAGTTTAGTTGGATAACTATACAGCTACCAACGAAGGGAGGTTTTTATGCTAAAGAGGCTAAAATTGCCTTTAGTAGTCGTGCTGGTGTGCGTTTTCCTGGCAGCTACGACATCTGCTGCTTCTGCGGAAGATTTCTTCAAAGGTAAGACCATCAGGTTCGTTGTAGGTTTTTCAGCGGGTGGGGGATTTGACACTTACACCAGACTGATTGCCCGCCATTTTGGGAAACATGTCCCCGGGAATCCATCAACACTCGTCGAAAACAGGACCGGCGCCGGGAGCCTGATAGCAGCCAACTACATTTACAACCAGGCCGATCCGGACGGGCTTACGATCGGCAACTGGATCGGCCCTCTGGTGCTGCAGCATGTGATGGGTAGAAAACAAGCGAAAATTGACGGCAGGAAATTCGGTTTCTTGGGCGTTCCGACGGCCGACAGCGGAGTCTGCGCCCTGACAAAAGCGAGTGGCATCACCGACGTGGATCAATGGTTTGCCTCAAAAAAACCTGTCAAGATTGGGGCTACGGCGCCAGGGTCCACCACAGACGATCCGCCCAAACTTCTCAAAGCAGCTCTGGGTTTGCCGATTCAAATGGTCGAGGGCTATTCGGGAACCGCCAATATTCGCCTCGCCGCTGAGAAAGGTGAGATTGCTGGCGGCTGCTGGGCCTGGCAGTCGATTAAGCCGACCTGGCGTAAAGCGATAGAGTCCGGCCGGGTCGCACCGGTGCTGCAAATCACGCTCAAGTCCCATCCCGAGCTCAAGCAGGTACCTCTAGCCATCGACTATGCGAAAAACGATCGAGCGAAAAAGCTCCTCAGGGTCGCAGACGAGGCGTATGGCCTGAGCGCGCGCCCCTACTCGCTGCCTCCGGGAGTGCCCGAAGATCGCGTTAGGATTCTCCAGAAGGCCTTCATGGACACGTTTAAAGATCCTGAGCTGCTGCTGGAGGCGGAGAAGTCCAAGCTCGAGATCAACCCGGTAGACGGCCCAACCATAGCCAAGGCCTTTGCCGAAATGTACAACATGGACTCCGATTTGCTCACCGACTTGAAGAATCTTCTCCTTCCCAAAAAGGAGCGGTAAAGCTAAAAGGCGCCTTCGGGGCGCTGCGCGAAGCAGCGCCCCTTCTCCCCCATGCTCGAAATTTTCGAAGCATTCGTTGAAGGGTTTTTCCTGATCTTTGTGTGGAAAACCTTCAGCCTGATGATGTTAGGCATCATCATTGGCTTTGCCGTTGGTATTTTGCCGGGGTTGGGAGGGCCCGTGACGCTTGCCTTGATGCTGCCCTTTATCTTCAAGATGGAGGCGGTTCAGGCTTTTTCGTTCTTGCTCGGGATGTCAGCGGTGACCGCCACCACGGGAGATATCACATCCATTCTCTTCGGTATCCCAGGTGAGGCCATCACAGCCTCCACTATCGTGGACGGTCATCCCATGGCTAAGAAAGGTGAGGCAGGACGGGCCTTGGGCGCTGCTTTGATGAGCTCACTCGTAGGCGCCATATTCGGCGCCTTTGCCTTGGCGCTGGCCATTCCCATTGTCCGGCCCTTAGTTCTCTCTGTAGGGTCTCCCGAGTTTTTCATGCTGGCCATGTTGGGCATCACCTTTCTCGCTTCTTTAAGCGGTGAGGCTATTGTCAAAGGTCTGGCTGCGGCGGCGCTGGGACTACAGTTAGCCTCGGTCGGCCTTGACCCGATCTCAGGGAACGAACGATTCACATTCGAGACCCTGTATCTTTGGGACGGGCTGGGACTCGTGCCTGTAACCCTCGGGCTTTTTGCCATTCCCGAGATCATAGACCTTTCCGTTAGAGGTACCAGCATTGCTGAGACCTTCACCGGGAAACTCGGCGGGGTCATGCAGGGGGTCAAAGATACCTTTCGCCACCGCTGGCTGGTGCTGCGATGCAGTGCCTTAGGGACCTATATCGGAGTGATTCCTGGAATGGGCGGGAGTGTATCGCAATGGGTGGCCTACGCCCACGCGGTCCAGAGTTCGACAGATAAAGAGCGTTTCGGCAAGGGAGCCGTGGAAGGAGTTCTTGGGCCTGGCGCCGCTAACAATTCTACTTTAGGTGGAGCCTTGGTCCCGACGATTGCTTTTGGTGTCCCTGGAAGCGTGACGATGGCGATTCTCCTCGGCGCCTTCATCATACAGGGCCTCGTGCCCGGTCCCCCCATGCTGCTTCCCGAGAGCGACGGCGGACATTTAACCTTGACGTTCTCGTTTGTGTGGATCGTCGTCGTATCGAACATCATCACGGTTTCCGTATGTTTTCTGTTTCTTAACCAGCTAGTGAAGATCACACAAGTTCGGGGCAGTTTAGTGATACCCTTCATCTTGCTTCTCGTTTACCTGGGCGGCTTTGCCGAGAAAAACCTATTCGAAGATCTTATCGTAGTTTTGATCTTTGGAGCCTTGGGGTGGGTCATGGTTCAGTTGGACTGGCCACGACCACCGCTCATTTTAGGCTTGGTTCTCGGAGGCCTGGCCGAAAACAATCTCTTCTTGGCTACGGACAATTACGGGCTCGCCTGGATTAAGTTTCCAGGTGTGATCTTTATATTTGTCGTGATTCTTGCCGGGACCTTCTATCCGGTCTACCAACGATGGCGGGAGCGACAGATTACGATCGAGGAACAGGATGAGTCCTCGATCGCCTCAAAGGAGCCGGTCTCGTTTTGGGCGCCCATTTTTAGCCTGTGTTTGCTCGGGCTCTTTGCCTGGTCGCTGTGGGAATCCCGCGATTGGGGGTATCGATCTGGTTTGTTTCCTTGGGCCGTTGGCTTTCCCGGCCTGATTTTGGCACTCTGTCAGCTTAACTTAGACATCAGCGGCGTCATAAAGACGAGAGCCAGCCGTTTAGTTAAGAGGCTTGATCGAGAAGCAGCGAGGTCAGGCTGGCGAACGCTGGAGATCTGCGCTTGGATCTTGGGCTTCTTTCTTGCCATCTGGATTTTTGGTTTTGGCATCGCCGTCCCTCTGATGACATTTCTTTACCTCAAGCTCGCCGGTAAAGAATCCTGGCTCATTAGCATCATCCTGACCGTTGTGGCCTGGGTGGCTTTCTATGGCCTTTTCGATTATTCCTTGCATGTCCCCTTTCCCAGGGGTTTGCTGTTCGAATGGGTCAAACATCAGCAGCTTTCCCTCATTGACAGCCTCCTCTTTTTGTAGCTATGTTCCGTCTCGACCGCAGTCGGGATTTGAAGGAGGCTCTGACCATGTCTATTCGCAAGTTTGTCGTTTGCACCTTTTCCGTAACGCTCATTTTGGTTTTTTCCCAGCTTGGCGCGGCGCAAACCAAACCCCTCAAGAAAATCCGCGTCGGGGTTCCGTCCGTCAGCATGGGGAATATCATTATCTTCGTCACCAAAGAGGCAAATCTTTACGCAAAGCATGGTCTCGACGCTGAAATCATCACCATGAACGGTTCGGGGATCGCATCCAAAGCCCTGATCAGCGGCAATATCCAGATTTCACCCATCGCCACGCCAACGGTCATTAACGCCGATTTGGCCGGCGGGGATATGGCGATTCTGGCTCACACCATGCCGGGCGTAGTCCATGCGTTGATGGTAAAGCCCGAAATCAAAAGGGTCGAGGAACTCAAGGGCAAGAAGGTCGCCGTGTCCAGCTTGGGTTCGCTGACGGATTTTCTGGTGCGTTATATCGCCAAGAAAAAAGGGCTCAACCCGGATCGGGAACTAACCCTGATCCAGACCGGCGGTGATGCGGACCGGCTCATGGCTCTGAGCAGCGGAGTCGTGGACGCAGCGGCGATGTCTCACCCGGGATACGGCAGGGCGCGCAAGCTCGGCTTCAGCATGCTGTGGGATTCTGCGAAAGAAGTCGATTACCCGTGGATGGAGATCACGACGCGCCGTACGACCATCAAAAGCGACAGAGAGATGATTATGAGTTACATGAAAGCTCATCTGGAAGGAATCGCCCTGTTCAAGAAAGACCGGGAGTTCGGCAAGAAAGTAATCAAAAAAACCCTGCGCCTCGACGATGAAGAGCTGGTCGCCGAGTCGTACGAAATCTTCTCCAAAGCGTTTCTGCCTACGCCGTACCCAAATCACCCTGGGATGAAGACGAGTTTTGAATATATCGCGCCTACCCGTCCGGAAGTGTGGAAGCACAAGCCGGAGGAATTTACCGATCCGAGTTTTGTCGAGGAGCTCGACAAGAGCGGCTTTATCAAAAAGCTCTACGAGAAGTAATTGGCTCCGCTGAAGGGCGTGTCGTTGCGGATTTGGTTTATCCAGCGTCGAGGTCATCTGCGCCGCAGTCTGCGTCTATTCCCAGCATCTGGTGGTCAGTAACGGCGATCTGAGGTGGCGTGTAGGTCAATCCGTTTACCCTTTCCGCGACCGGCTTACGGTGCAACGAGAGCCTGCTGATTGTTTCTGGAGGCGGCTTCGATGTTGTCTATCGCACGAGTCTTGAGAATCGGCCTTCCCCTGTTACTGGTGGGAATCACCACCGCGTTGGTCGTCATCTTTGCGCGGCCTTTCATTCAGTACGAAGGTATTGTGGAGGATGTTTCTGCTTGGGGAGCCTTTTTCGGGGTGTTTGGTGTCGTCTATGCCATCGTGGCCGGCTTTTTGCTCGTCACTGTACTCACACGGTATGCCGCGCTCAGCCAAACATTCGAAGACGAGCTAAACGCCGTTGAGTCAATTCGGGATTTTCTCATTTACTTCAGCGCCGATCAGCATCCTTCCGTACAGGACGTGAAGAGATCCCTTGCAAGGTACATCAACGCGGTAGCGACACTCGAGTGGAAAGAAATGGCTGACCCCACGGTCCCAACGAATTCCGATACATCTGACGAACTCTACGACATCATGCGCTGTACCGCCGGTATTCGCATCGCCGGAGAGCGAGATAAAGCGGTTCTCTCTACCGTGATCGCCACTGTATCCGACTTGGCAAGAATGCGTACACGGCGGATCGCGCTTGCGAACGAGCGGCTCCCCCCTCGTCTACGGCTGCTCCTTTTGTTCATGTCGATTGCGCTTGGGGCGGCCTTTCTTGCCGTCGGCGTCCGATCCGTCGGGGCTCATATCTTCATGACATCAACCTTGAGCATGTCCGTGTACCTGCTCTATTGGATCATCGAAGACCTTGATCATCCTTTCTACGGCGTTTGGAACATCGACCGGGCCCCCCTGGATGAGTTAATCGCGCGATTCGCATCCGAAGCCAGCGGCTCGCCATCCCTGACTTAGCCACACGAGGGCGGATACGGCCAACAGCGTCAAAGGCAATCGATGGATCGGCTGAGGCCTCGGGTCACTTGTAGTCATTGTGTCTGATAACCTCTGAGAGCGCGTAACAAAGAAAATCCGTTCATCACTTGCTTATGGTGATGGGAACTCCTAACTTTGAAACATCAGTGACGGTCATCTGAAAGAGGCTGTACAGAAGCTTAAAACTCTCGCGATCCCATACCGAATTGGGAACAGAGTAGTAACTTCCACCGTATGAAATACTGAGGGGTGTGTCAGTCGGTCGACGCTCCGTCACTTCAACCGCCAGGGTTCGGGGCGGATCCTGCGCCACCGCTCCCGTGTG
>JBFJNS010000033.1:0-12032 GCA_041618055.1 Binatia bacterium | reverse complement strand
GTTTTTTTACCAACGCATTTATCTCCTTGTTTACCTTAATAAGAGCCCCAAGATTGGTCGTCAGGGCCTTGGCCGGAAAATGTCCCTTGTCCAAGGACTCCAGCTTCCCGCTCGTCAGCAAAGCAGCATGATTCTTCTCCTCCAAGGCCAGGGGCAACCAAAAATCCTTATCCTCGGAAAAAGCCTGCGCAAAACTGAGATAGAGATCGGCGACGTTAAGCTCCAGTTGAATTGTTTCGTCTAGAATTCGGGATAGTTTTTTATCCATTTCTACACCTCGCAGCGAGGGGATATACCGGCCAGTATCATACCGCCGTCAGGAGCTTTTCGAATAACTGTGATCTTCTTTCGATTCCAGACGCTTGTCAAGGATGTGGACACCGAATATGCAGTTCACACTATCGAGAACGAGACGACGCGGGCTGTGCCGTCGCTCCGCTTCAGTCTCAAATTGTGAGATTGAATCGTAGACTGAACGCATCATATGGGAGACCCCCGCAACCCTTGCCATTCCATCCATGGTCTGGCTAGATTCTGAGTCGTGCAACCCCCGACTTCTCAAAAACCGGCGCGCGCATGGCGTATTCGGCTGCGGCAAATTATTTTTGAAGCCGATACGGCCGCCGGCAAAGCGTTCGATGTCGCGCTCATCTGGAGCATCATCCTGAGCGTCGCCGCCGTGACCCTCGAAAGCGTCGGCAGTATCCGCGCCATCTACGGGGACGAGCTCTATGCTACGGAATGGTTCTTCACCATCCTGTTTACCATCGAATATGTGCTCCGTTTAGTTTCCGTGCAGCGCCCCTGGCGATACGCCACCAGCTTCTTCGGAATCGTCGATCTCCTTGCCGTCGTTCCCACCTATGTCAGCGCGTTCGTACCCGGCAGCCAATACCTGTTGAGCATCCGCATCCTCCGGCTGCTGCGTATTTTCAGGATTTTCAAGCTCACCGAATATCTGAGCGAGGCGAGTATCATTACCAGCGCGCTGCTCGCGAGCCGCCGCAAGATCAGCGTTTTCCTATTCGCGGTGATGACGATTTTGGTCATCGTCGGCTCGTTGATGTACGTCGTCGAGGGCGAGCAGCATGGCTTTACGGACATTCCGACGAGCATATACTGGGCCGTCGTGACCATGACAACCGTGGGTTATGGAGACATCTCGCCCCAGACACCGCTGGGCAAAGCCTTAGCCTCCGTGGTGATGATCATCGGGTACAGCATCCTGGCGGTGCCAACGGGCATCGTGACCGTGGAAATCTCGGAGGCGGCCAAACGTCGGGCTTCGACCCGCGCCTGCTCGGAATGCGGCGTGGCCGGCCACGATCAGGATGCCGCGCACTGCAAGCATTGCGGCGCACTGCTGTAGATGGGCGGCGCCTAAGGAATCTTTCGCTGGTGGAAGTTTAGATGGCGCTGGAAGGGGCTTCTAGCGTGATCCCGAGAGCCTCGCGCTGGGGCGCTTCATCCTGCAGCAATGTTCTGCCGCAAAGCCGCAGATTGCAATTATCCCGGCGGCGAGCGCCGAGCCGGACAATGATCTAGTTAGCGAACGGCCTTTTCGAAGCTCTGCGGCAAGCGATCGCATCTTGCCTTTGGTCACCGTACACCCGATCTGAGGCCCTACCTGCTCGACCAGGACATGATTTATTTCGGCAGCGCAACACCAAGCGCATGCATGTGGTTTGGCGCGAATGGGATGCCAAGAAAGGAAGGCCAGACCTAAACGCCAATGCAATAAAGGCGCAACCACGTAGACGCGAAACTAAAAGATTGTAGTGATTGTTATGTCTGAACCCCAAATCCCAAATCCAAATTCCAAAACTCCTTCAAAAGTTCAAGGGTGGAAAGGAGAAGGGTGCGGGTGGCTGATGGCTAATGGCGCAGGGAAGATGGTTCGTAGCAACTGGGGAAAAACGCGCAGATGGCGTATAGCAAATGGCATGTTGCGAGGAGCGTCAAGACTGCCGCTGGTTCAAACGTTAAACGGCCCAAAGCATCAGGTTATGCTGACTTCTCATTGCTCTCGGGTAGCAGGATGGGGTTGTCCGGGCAGCCATTGATGATGAGGAGCATCAGCAGCAAATAGTCCCGCACATGGCGCGTGCTGAGAAAGTGGCGCCGCACATGCTCGCGTCCCTGGGCGCCCATGCGCTCTGCTGCCCGCGGATGGCTCAAGAGATAGCGGATGCGGAACGCCGCACCCTGTACCGAATGAACCAGAAACCCGGTTTCTCCATGGATGATCTGCGCGGGCATGCCGCCCACGGCGCCGCCAATCACCGGCTTTCCCTTCCACATACCCTCCGTCACGGTAAGGCCAAACCCCTCGCGCGTGGATTTCTGGAGGATCACCGTGGCCGCCCTCTGCAGCGCGTTGATTTCATGGTCGCTGTTCGGCGGCAAAGAGAGAACAAAAACATCCGGGTCGCCTGCCGCCGCCTCTTGTACTTCGTCCAAGACTTCCTCCCCCTCAGGATCATCCGTAGCCGTGCCCCCAGCCAGAACTAATTGACAATCGAAGTTTTGCCGCACCAGGCGATATGCGGCGATAACGCCAAGGGGGTCCTTGAAACGATCAAACCGGGAAATCTGGACGAGCAGAGGCCGGCGGCGGTCGATGCCAAAGCGATCGGTCACCGCCGAAATATCGTTCTCGGCCAGGTCGCGATTCTTCGCGCTCAAAGGATCGATCGAAGGGGCGATCAGAACCTGGGGAATCGGCAAGCCCCGGGCGAACTGCGGCACATGAAACACGGCCATCGCATACTTGCTCACCGCCTGGCGGATAAACCTCCACGCATCGTCGTTCGGCTTGGAGAGATCGATATGGCAGCGCCACGCCAGCCGGCGCCGGTCCACTGGACAATAGTCCACAAGGTATGCGGGCTGGGGATCGTGCACGATAACCACGTCGGCATCCAAATAAATGCGCGCCGCGTTATCCTGGAGGCACTGAAGATAGACTTCTCGGTCGGCGTGAGAGATTTCCACCTCGGCGCCTTGCAATGCATTGTGGAGGGACTTGGTCACTTCAAAGAAACTCGCGTTCCCCTCAATTACATCCCACGCCGTGCGGATGCCAAGGGACTCGGTGAAAGGAACGAGGCGAGTCAGTAGCTCGGCGACGCCGCCGCCAACACGGGTGGAATTCACATGCTGCAATGTGCGCCCATGGAGGGCGTCAGCGAG
This sequence comes from Binatia bacterium, assembly GCA_041618055.1. Taxonomy (GTDB): domain Bacteria; phylum Desulfobacterota; class Binatia; order UBA9968; family UBA9968; genus JBFJNS01. Next base: position 8,840 of record JBFJNS010000033.1, on the reverse strand, counting down.
GATAGCGATTTCCCTTAGAACGCTATCCGGGGCAATGCCGCGATAAGATTCAAGCATCTCCGCCTCCCGCCTGCGGCGTGCGAATGCCCTTCTCGACTATCTCGATCAAGTACAACCGATTGTCTTCCAGACTGTTCAAATAGGGATCGAAGGCATCGAGTTGTTGCGCCAGCGATTCAAACCCCAAGTGCCGGAACCATGCGGCGAAATCGTTCGAGACGCGCCCGGGACTGGCTTTCGGTATGAACAAATGAAAGCCAATGACGTCGCTGTCCACCTCACGGAGAGCCTGAACGAATTCCTGCGGCGTCGAAGCCTGATAACCGCTGCCAAACCCGATCAGGCGCGGCTGACAGAAAATAAAAGCGTCTTCCGCCGGGACGGACCGGCCATTTCCATGTTCCATCAAATGTTCCGCCAGGATCACACTGATTTCCCGGCGCACGACATTGACATCTACGCTGCGAAACAGGTTTAGATTCGCCAGACGTTCGGCGATCACGGCGTTGCCGAGAATCGCATGCGCCCAATCGGCGAGATCGTTCGGATACTCCGGGAGGCGTTGGGGATCACGGAAAAACCTCTGGTGTAGGTGATAGAAGATTGAAGCTTCCGGTACGACGGTAATGCTCGTCAGAAGCTGCTCCACGGAAGCGGCTTTGAAAGGAGTCACTTCCACCAAGAACGCCAGTTTGCGGAATTTAAAGGGGGCCGATGACATCTCCATGATGCTCCCTTGCTGATTCGTATGTGTTACGCGCGGGGATCCTGGTCTCATCAGCGGGTAAACGCAATCAGGCGCCGACTCAACTTCCAGAAAAAGATCATGAGCCCACGCCCGTAAAGGTGGCAAGATCATCTCGCTTCCAGACGCGCAACATCAAGGATCGACTGCTCAAAGTCTATTATACAGCCAAGAGCCCCAAGGAAACAGACTATGTTCAGCAGCCAGCCCAACGAGTTAGCGCAAGAGAGTGTTCTAATTAAAGCATCGGCATGCGGAAGCTAAGCTGTCGAGTAACACCGGTGATTCATCCCGGATTCCGCTGTTGACATTGACGACCTGTGCCGAGCGAGGGACGAGCCCGGAGTGGCGAAGGCATAAAAACGGACAATTTTAATGCTCATTGTGGGGCTTGGCTTCTTGTCGCCTTTTACCTCGATGTGCAACTCCATTCACCGCAGCTCGCAGGAAACTACAAGGTACAGGCCCGTTGCCTTCGCAGCGGAGGGTTCGTCTCTCGCTTGTCTCCAAAGTCTGAACTGCGGAATTCGGGTTCATTGGGCACGGCGCCCGGCAATTGCACATTTGATTGCACCTGAGCGATCGCTGCAAACATTTATTGCGCTATCTTGACCGCGCAGGGGAGCTGTTGCGGTAGCCGAAATGTTTTGGCCGATGAATCACCGAGACCCGCACGGGCGTTTACCTTGAGGGCATCCGGCGCATCATCCCCGAACCCATCATGCCGTGCCCCATCATCCCGCCCATCCTGAGAGCCATCCACCCCTGATGTTCCTCGCCAAGAGTTCGATCTAAAGAGAGTCGCTGATTCGGCGGCACCATTGACTCCATGTAGTAAACCAAAGCCCATGCCTGCTGGCTATCGAGAGAATCTGCGTACGACGGCATCGACGTACCAGAAAGCCCGGTAACAAGGGTGAGAAAGGTTCCTCCGAGATCGGAGCCCCGTTTGAGCGGCCGCCACGTTAGATCCGACGGCCAGCTAGGCCAACCCCAATCGTCCTTTAACCCTTGTGCTGATGGGCCGTCTCCGCGGCCCGATTCCCCATGACAGGCGGCGCATCCAAGTTCGCTGTAGAGTTTTCGACCTTGCGCCAAGAGCTGCGCCGTTTTTACCGGCGCCGGCGGAACATCCACCGGCTTCGCCGGTCGTTCGTTCGCAAAGCGCGATGAAAATCCTTTGAGGTATTCGACGGCCGCCTTGCCAGCACTGTCTGTCAGGTCCGCACGACCAATCATTCCGGTCCATCGAAGTCCTTGAACAACGGTGCCAAGCAGATCATCATTCGTGGGCAATGAGCCTGACGGCGTAGAGCGGAACTTGTAGATGCCAGTTCTAAAGTCCCGCGGCCGGATGCGAAACATCGAGGCAGCGGGGCCGTTTCCATCTCCCTCAACTCCATGACAGACACTGCAGTTGACCTGGTAGATTTCTTGTCCCAACAAAAAGATTTGTTTGGATGGCTGGGCTTCGATTTCGGAAACGCTTCCTGACAGCAGGGCCAAAGCAAGAGCTACCCGAATTAAAGGCTCAACAAGTTCGCCCGCGGCGATTTTCATATTTTCTTCCAGTGGAAAATATTTTGATTGGACCTTTCGATGACCTACGGGCCAAACGCCAACGGTCTTAGGATTCCAAATCTTTCCTTTTTTCCTCGAATTCGGCCTTTTGAATCTCGCCTCTCGCATAGCGACGTTTAAGGATCTCGAGCGCATCGTCAGAAGTTGGGGTTGATCTCGAGTGCGGCGACAAGTAGCGTACAAGGAGAACGACTGCCGCGACCACAAGGCCCAAAAAGATCAACATGAAGATAATCATGAAGATCCCCCATCCACCTCCCATCATGTTGCCATGCCAGCCCCAAGGGCCTTGATAACCGGGATAACCTGGCTGCCACTGAGCCAAAATGTCAGCAATGTATGCTATTGCCCTCATGTTCCGACCTCCTCATTGGCAACGGAATCGGCGACGAAAAAGTTTCTCACTAACTTGCCGGCACGATAGAGTTCTAGCCTCAATCGACAATAACTCACATGATTAAGTGACCAGCGAGACCCGTAAGGTCCTCGCCGGGCTCGGAATTACAGATTTCAAATCGCAGATTTCAGAGCGGGTTACTTTTTCTTGCTACCCTCTTTTTTCTCCAGCCTGTAGCCGGGGAGATAGCGCCGAATATATTCCTCGACGAAGGCCTTCGCCCGCGCCTCGCGCTCTTCCGGCGTCAACTCGGTCTCCGGGCCCGGCCCTCTCATTCCGGGCCCCCATCCATATCCCGGCCCGTATCCCCAACCGGGTCCCATCATGCCGGGTCCCATGTGATGCCCGTATCCCCAACCAGGCCCCATCATGCCTGGCCCCATGTGATGCCCGTATCCCCAACCAGGCCCCATCATGCCTGGCCCCATGTGATGATGCCGATGCTCCCAACCCGGACCCATCATGCCGGATCCCATACCGTAACCAGGACCCCAGCCTGGTCCCATCATTCCAGGCCCCATTCCATAGCCTGGACCGGGACGGTCCCCTTGCTCCCCCTGTCCAGAAGGCTGAGCGCGAACAGTCGCTGTCAAGATCGCCAAAAATAAAATCACCAATAGATTTATTTTTGTCTTACTCACTTTCCCCCCTCCTTTTCGCATGCCGTTGATCTACAGAGTTTACGCAAGACATGTACCAATGAAGGTTCGCATATTTTTCCTCAGCTGCCAGCCCCCGCTTCTCAGAAATAGAAATTACGCCGAGCGATTTGTGGCGCGAATGCGACCGCAGGTGAGGCATTCTTTCTTCGAAGTAACGAACTTGATGACCTACAGCTCGACCTTATTCAAACGAAGCGCATTTGTAACTACGGATACGGAGCTGAAGGTCATGGCTGCGCTGGCGATGATCGGGCTCAGGAGCAGGCCGAAAAATGGAAAAAGAATGCCCGCCGCGATGGGAACTCCCAGGACATTGTAAAAAAATGCGAAAAACAAATTTTCGCGAATGTTGCGCATGGTGCCGCGGCTCAATCTGCGCGCCTTGGCGATGCCGCGCAGGTCACCCTTTACGAGCGTCACACCGGCGCTTTCCATCGCCACGTCGGTCCCCGTTCCCATCGCAATTCCCACCTGGGCCTGAGCCAGAGCCGGGGCGTCGTTGATTCCGTCACCGGCCATGGCGACGGTCCGGCCTTCCGCCTGCAGTCGTTTCACCACCTCGCCCTTTTGCTCGGGGAGCACTTCCGCTTCCACAGCGTCAATACCGAGTTTCCGGGCGACGGCATCGGCCGTTGTTCGACTATCACCCGTCAACATTACGATCTTGATGCCATCTTCGTGCAACAACTGGATGGCCTCTTGTGTTGAAGCCTTGATCGGATCGGCAACGCCGACGAGCCCCGCCAGCGAATCTCCGACAACAAGGAACATTACCGTTTGCCCTTCGCGTCGCAAGCGCTCGGCTTCTTCGGCCGCTTGCCCGGCTTTTACATCGAATTGCTCGAGCAGCCGAGCATTGCCGAGCGCTACTTGTTGACCGTCCACCTTGCCCGTAATTCCCTTGCCGGTGATCGATTGAACCTCTGTTGCCTGGGAAAGCTTCACACCTCTCTTCTCCGCGCCTGCCACAATGGCGCCAGCCAGCGGATGTTCGCTGCCCCGTTCGAGGCTCGCAGCCAGGCGCAGAAGATCGGATTCGGTGTGGCCGGCGGCGGGAAGCACCGACGTCAGATGCGGTTTACCCTCCGTGAGCGTGCCGGTCTTATCCACCACCAGCGTATCGACCTTCTCAAGGACTTCCAGCGCTTCGGCATTTTTGATCAGCACGCCCGCTGTGGCGCCGCGACCCGTCCCCACCATGATCGACATAGGCGTTGCCAAGCCCAAGGCACAAGGGCAGGCAATGATGAGAACGGCCACGGCATTGACAATGGCATAGGCCATCCGCGGCTCAGGGCCAACCAGAGCCCAGACGACGAAAGTGATGGCGGCGACGGTGACTACCGCCGGCACGAAATAAGATGAAACCACATCGGCGAGCTTTTGAATCGGCGCGCGGCTTCGTTGCGCCTCGCTGACCATGCGTACGATCTGAGCCAGCAGCGTGTCGCTGCCGACCCGCTCTGCCCGCATAATCAAACTGCCGGTTCCATTGACGGTACCTCCCGTAACGCGGCTGTCCTTTGTTTTTTCAACCGGAATAGGCTCTCCGGTCACCATCGATTCATCGACGGAGCTTGCGCCTTCGGTCACCACTCCGTCCACGGGAACCTTTTCTCCCGGCCTGACACGAAGCAAGTCACCCGGCTTCACGAGATCCAAAGGAACATCCTCTTCGCTGCCGTCTGCGCGCAGTCTGCGGGCTGTTTTTGGTGCCAGCCCCAGTAGAGCTTTTATTGCGCCGCTCGTGCGGCTGCGAGCCTTGAGTTCCAAAACCTGCCCCAGAAGAACCAACGTCGTAATCACTGCCGCCGCTTCGAAGTAGACAGCCACTTCGCCTCCGTGCATGCGAAAGGAGTCTGGAAAGAGCCACGGGAATAAGGTCGCCACGACGCTGTAGAGATAGGCGGTGCCGACACCTACGGCGATGAGCGTGAACATATTCAAGCTGCGATTAACGACCGATGCCCAACCGCGCTGGAAGAACGGCCACCCCGCCCACAGCACGACCGGAGTAGACAGCACGAACTGGAGCCAGATCAACGTTCGGTGTGAGAGCATTTCCTGCACGGGCTGTCCCGGAATCAGATCCGACATGGCGAAGAATAAAACCGGCACCGAAAAAACGACGCTGAACCAAAACCTGCGGGTCATATCCTCCAATTCGGGGTTCTTCTCCTCCTCCAAGGTGATCGTCCGCGGTTCCAATGCCATGCCGCAGATGGGACACGCCCCAGGCTCATCTCGAACCACTTCCGGATGCATCGGGCAGACGTATTGGGTCTTGGTCAAGGGCAGCGCCGCAATCATAGGCTCCAGAGCCATGCCGCACTTCGGACAGGCCGCTGGTCCGGGTAGTTGGACTTCCGGATCCATGGGACAGGTGTACATCGCTCCGCGGACAGGTTCCGCCGCCGCCGCGGTGGCAGCGGCTTGGCGATTGCCCTCGGCATCGACATACTTCCCGGGCTCCGCCTCAAACCTTTCCAGGCAAAGCGGATTGCAGAAATAATAGGTCTGTCCCCGATACTCGGATTTGCCCGCCGCATCCTGAGGATCCACTTCCATACCGCAAATCGGATCAATCACTATGTGACCTCCCTAAGACTCTCCTCGTCGTTCATCGAATCCCCTTGCTGGTTTTCTTTAACCCCCGCGATGAGTGAACGCCTCAAAGCAAACTTTCTATGATTACGATTTCTTAGCAAGCCCGGCAGAAAGCCCGGTGTCGCAGCCGCATATATCTCATATTCACGAGCGTATTTGGAGCGGACTTCCATTTCCTCTCGATATGCAAGCCGCACATACCTCCATACTAGCATCGGAAACATCGCCATAGTCAATAAAGTCGGCCACTGCAGCAAAAATCCACTCATGACGACTATAAACCCCAAATATTGCGGATGACGCACGTATGCATAGGGCCCGGTCGTCGCGAGCACCCCCTGCCGCTGCGCCCGATGGAGAACCTTCCAGGATCTGGCGATGAACACCAATCCGACAATGATGAGGACGTTGCTCAAAATATGGAAAGCGTTCAGATGCGGATCGCCTTTCCAGCCGAGCAATGTGGCCCAAAGGTGACCGGCATCGTGGGACAAGAGATCCACTCCTCGGTAACGGCTTCCCAGCCAACCCGACAGCAGATACAGGGTCAGAGGAAACCCGTACATTTCCGTGAACAGCGCCACAACGAACGCCGAGAAAGCGCCCAAGGACCGCCAGTCCTGCTTCGTTCGCGGACGCGAAAAGCTGAATGCAAAGATTATAAATATTAGCGAACTAACGGCTACCGAAGTCCACAGCCCGTAATCTTCACTTGGGGTCATTCTTTGTCGCTCCCTTGAGCCGGTGGTTTTCCATGCGAGCCATCGTGCCCGCCGCCATGTCCTCCTCGGTGCATAAAAAGGTGCATCAGAGGACAGAGCAAAATTAAAAGATAAGGGAGAGCGGCCAAGGTATGAGAAACATGTTCGGTGGTCAAGTAGACCATCACGAGAATGACGACGGCTGCCAGTACAAAACTGCGGCTGAGGGTTAGCCTGGATTTCGAGGCTGTTGGTTGTATGAGATTCATAGACTCTTTCCTTCTAGCATCACTGTGAAAACCACCACTTCGCTCGTCTGAAGCGCCACTGAACTTTGACCGCAAAAACCTCCGGGATAAATTCAAAATAGTAATGACATCTCGGCTATTCAAATGAACCAGTACGTCAGTGTGTCATTGACGCCCGCCAAGATAAAAATGACTCCGGAAACCTGAGCGATTGTTCGCTGGTAATATTTCATGCGCTCCGTCAATTTGCGGCTCAAGTCCGTTCCCGACGCCAAAAGCCCCGCAAAAACCAGTAGTGGTAGCACAGTCCCCACGGCAAACAGTCCGGGGAATATCAAGCCGCCGCTGCTCCCCAGCGCCAAAGGAATCATCAACCCGAAGAAAAGCCAGAGCAGAGTCGGACAAAACGAAAATGAAAAAACAGTGCCCAGCAAGAATGCCCCGACGACTTCCTTTTGGGGGATTCGCGCACGAAACCTCTGCACAAGGCCCCCTCCTATGGAACCGCGAAGACGGAGGAATCCCGCAAGACTCAAGCCGATCACGATCATTAAAGGGCCGACGACCTTGCGCGTAACGACCACGACCGGGACAGCGGACTGCTCGAGGGTGAGGCCGAGGAGGATGATCGCGCCCCCAAACAAGGTATAGACCAAAACTTTACCGACGGTGTAGGCCAGGGCTTCACCCCAAACTTTGCTTTGGCCAGGCCTTCGCGAGACATAGGCCATGGCTGATAAGTTCGTGGTGAGCTGGCAGGGAGAAAGCGCACCGACCAAGCCAATGAGAAGAACCGCGAACACCGGGAATTGCAGTTGTTCCGTGATTCCCCTTAATGGCAAACTCAGCGTGGCGCTCGCTTGGCTGAGCAGCAAATACCACTGCCGCATCGACTCCTGAAACAGCTCCATATTCCCTAATCATCTAACAGGAGGACATCGCTCTTCAACTAAAGATCCGGGTTTCACCTGAAGTCCCGTGCGCACCTCAAGCATCGAACTATGAACCCTTGAACCTTAAATTCTCTCGTTTGCTCTGGAGGAATCCCTCAAGGGCTGCCGCGAGCGAATCATCCAGGCTAGCAACTTGATCCTCCCTTCTGTTCCGGCGCTAGGTAACCCTCCTTCTGCAGCCTTGCGTCCACATGTTCTCTCCAGCCGCTGGCACTTGAATATCGGAAACCAAGGACTTCTTTGGGATCGACCTTTTCCCAATCGATGCCCCGAAGTTGAAAAACAAGCGCTGTTTTCACGTACTGCTGAGGAAACCAAAAGGCATTGAATTGAAGGGCCGCTGTGAGTATTTCGTCCCGTCCTAATCCGTTGGCGGCCATGAGCTGCATCAATCCCAGGAGCGCTATGCCATGGTTGCAATCCGGAAACGACGTCGCGTTGTTGCAGCAGGGCCGATAGATATTCCCGGCAAGGTCTTCAACCAGTTTCTGCTGTTCCGGAGTCAATCGGATGATATCGAAGTTGCTGTAATACTCCGTAGGAGGCTTCGTGCCCAAGCTCCAACCGCCGGTGCTTGCCAGCCTCATCAATTCATGTTCAGGGCGCTCCAGGGCCAGCTTTTCGAGAAGCGGATTTCTATTGGCCAAACCCAACGCCCAAAAGACATTCACCAGAAATGTTGCGTTCTCCATAGTAATGGTGATGAAATCATCGGACGGCGCCTCGAGATAGCGGAGATAGGGTTGAGGGTTGACGTTCCTGCCGAAAAGCTGTTTGAGTTTCGCCAACTCGATCACTCCATGCTCAACCAGCTTGGGCCCGAGATCTCCCCACTTGATCTTTAGCCTGTATCCGTCTTTGGGTAATACCTTCGCTGCAATCCGGTTAATCTCATCCGGTTTGAAGGATTTCCCCCCTGTAAGCTCTGCCGCAAAAGTTGGTGAGC
>JBFJNS010000032.1:0-12049 GCA_041618055.1 Binatia bacterium | reverse complement strand
GAGCCGTAATGGGCAAAGGGCGATCAGACCCGATGGCTTTTATCGAAGGATGTCGGGCAAATTTTCAATTCGTGGCAGTTCGACCGTTAATCAATTCGGCGCCCGTTTCTCACACTACACCTAATACCGGCTTGCATTCGCAACGAACGAGTAGGCCGAGAGACGTAAAAGTTCGGTTGACTGCTCTGAGATCGGGTGATAGGAGCAGGGCAATGCGCCGTATGCTGAGCATGATGCGTAACTTTTCGTTTCTCTCTCGGGTTCATTTATTTCTTATCCCCAAATACGAAGGAAAGGCGATTTCTGACGACGCCGGGGTTGCCGGTTCATGCCAATGTATTTTACCTAGCGTAGAATCGAAGGCATATTTGCTATCTTGAGAGGTACGGGATTCTTCGCGAAGCCGAAGGGAGGTTGCTCATGGGGCCGATAATCGATGCCGATACGCATGTTGCGGAATCGGAGCATATGTGGGCGCTGTTGGAAAAGGAAGTATACCCCCGGCGGCCGATTCTGATGCGTGTCCCCGACGACACCGTCTACGGATCGAGCAACGCCTTTTGGTTGATCGACGGCAACATCGCTCCAAAACCCGCCGGCAAAGCGGGAAACAGGCTGATAACTCCGTCGGCGTCCAAACAGCAGTCATCTAGGAAAGATATTCCGGTGGAATCCAGAGAACTCACAGAGCCGGGGCTGCGTCTCAAAGACATGGACAAACTTAAAGTCGACGTACAGGTTGTCTATCCGACGCTTTTTCTGGTCTATCTCACCGAAGACGTGGAATTGGAAATCGCTTTGTGCGGGGCCTACAACAGGTTTATGAGCGAGGCCTGCGCCAAGGGCGGAGACCGCCTGCGCTGGGTGGCGGTCCTGCCCCTTCGATCGGTCGAGAGCTCGTTAGCGGAAATGCGCTGGGCAAAAGATCATGGCGCGGTGGGAATCTTTTTTCGCGGCCTGGAGAAGGATCGCAATCTGGACGACCCCTATTTTTTCCCCGTGTATCAGGCGGCCATGGATCACGATCTTACCATTTGCATCCACACGGGCGCAGGCTCGCCGGTGATGTCGAGTTTGTTCAACGTCGACCGCCATTCGGTGTTCTGCCACGGGAGACTCTTGCCTTTAATCGCATTCAGAAACCTTGTGGCGAATCGGATACCTGAGCTCTTTCCTACATTGAAATTTGGCTTCGTAGAGGCGTCCGCCGGATGGGTGCCCTTCTTGCTTCACGCTTTAAGACGGCAGTCCCGCGACCGATGGACCGAGCTATCAAGCCCGGCGCTGTTCGAAAAGTACCGGTTCTACGTGGCTTGCGAGGCGGACGAGGATATTGGATACCTGACGCACTACGTGGGTGAAGATAACCTGATTATCGGCTCCGATTACGGCCACAATGATCCTTCGGAAGAGCGCGATGTCGTGCGCGCGATAAAGTCCCGTGAAGACATCCCTGCGCATGTCGCCGACAAGCTGCTTTCCGATAACCCGAGGCGATTCTATGGGCTGTAGATAATTTGGGTAACTAACGTTCGCGAGGAAAAAGCAGCCTTCGCGGGCGGTAGCATCACAACTATTCCGCCGCAACTTACAGCGGCTATCGGCGATGTTTCGCAATCGAACTTAGCAAAGACCGAACCGGCGCTCTGGAGCGGATGGGACGCGGATTAAAAACCGCCGGCGAGTCAGAGGGGTTGATGGTGGCGGGAGACTGAATCGAACTGACTACACGAGAATTTTTATTCCTGCCATGTAGCCAAGACAATACGACAGCACTGGCCACCATGTGAAAGATTCCAGCCACAAAAACGCTCTCCGCCGGTCTGTTATTGGTGTTTAGCTCCCTTCGGTCTCAATAGTTCTGGCAAGATGGTGGCAAAGTCATCGTTGGTTAGATCTTCAATCCGTTTGGTCTGCTTCAGAGACTGCGAAGACCGTTACGCCAGCAGTGTGTCTCGCGGCGACACTCATCCAAACAACAGCGATCTCGTTGCCCGGCTTTCCGTATAAATTATCGATGATCAGCTCGCAGGGAAACGCATCCAGTGTAATAGGGATACTCGTTAATTCTCGATCTTTATCAAAAACCCGCAAATACAACGGCATCGTTTGGATGTCCAACGTATGTCTAGGGAGCGACATCTGGCGCGCTACTATGACCGTAGCTTATGAAATAGCCCCGACTCGGCCGTGAGCGGCCCCGACCACTACTACTTCCTTCCGGAACGGCGCATCCACGGCTACTGGCCTCTGTCCAATCGGGCAGGTCGAAGGGTCGTAGACAATCCCACTGTCAGGAATCGCCATACGCGTCCCCGGCACAAATGGAGAATAAGCCTTTCCGTCGAGTTCCACTGCTACCACTGTTCCGGGAGCATAGACGACATAACCCTTCAACGCCTGGGCTTCCCCGATGGAAATTAAGGTGAAACCGGTCGAGGAGAGCTTTTCTGTCTCCAGTTGAGGCGTTGGATTATACGCGCAACTCGTCACGGTGAGAGACACAGTATATGCGATCGCCCCTAAATTCACAGAATGCATTTTTCTCTATAATGACTTGCGCAATTTAGGAACACGACGACAATCGCTCTTATAGACAGAACACGACATAAGCGATGGATGCGATTGTGAGACCACCGAAGCAGAGCGCGCCGATAGCGAACGGACCGGCGATGCTTTTCAACTGAGCCGTCCGCCCGGCATTCTCTCGCCTAACCCAGAAACCAAGCTCTAGCATAGCGTAGCCCATCCATACCGTGAACGCTGCGACCGGCAGAAAAATAAACGGTGAGTCAGATTCGAGTTCATGTTTCAGAAAGTGGTAGAGCAGGACATCGAACAAAAAAGTTGCTCCAACCATATAAACAAAGATCAGCCGAACGCGTTTCTGTGTCGAAAGGCGACGGGATCGAGCGGCCTCGGCAAAGCATTTAACGCCAGCGCAGACTGCCGCGGCGAGCAGCGCAAGCAGAAAAATTCCGTATAATTCAAGAAATACGGCTGGGCTCACCTGAGCGCCTTTAGGAGCGCAGCGTCGAAGTCGTGGCAACCCAATTTGATGCTAAAGTCCAGGTTCCACATCAAAGTAAAGAGCCAGCATACCGCATTCAATGCGAACGCCAGCCTCTCTGTTAATGAGGACGTAGTGAGTACCATCCTGAGTTTTTCTTGATTCAACGATCAATCCGGATTGCCACTCTGAAGTGGGCAAGTGGATCAATTCTGTAGCGGAGCAGTAGATGACTGTGTTCAGCCATGGAGCCTCGGATTGCTCGGGGCCGCCAGAGTGACGCAGGCGCAGTTCCAGTTCGGAGTGAGAAACACTGTAGTTCCAGAGACGAACCGGCACGCCTTTGTTGTCTTGAAGGAACGCATTTATCTCGTCTATGTCGCGAGTATTTCGTTTGCCGTAGGTTGGGACGAAGATGGCCAACCCCTGTTTCCGGGCGTCTCGCTCATTCGGTTGTTTAGCTCCGCAGATGCCGCAGAAAGGTCGGTACTCATGATACGCGTGCCGGCCACCGCACGTTGCACAACGATAAGCTTCAATGGGACCCCAGGGAATTCCGTATGGCATACATCCTCCTCCGCCAGACTGCTAACGCCGTTGGGCTATCGAAGCATAATCGCTGCGTGCGCTTCCTAAAGTGAGACAGCGATGATTGTGTCCTGTGTTAAAATCCCAATTCGAACTAGAGGAGGTGCGGTAAACGGTGGCGTATACGACGGTCATTACGGGCGGACCCGTGACTCACACCAGGCGGTGTCGGCTTCGAAGGTGCCCGCTCGACCCACCATTCAGTTTTCAAAGCACGACAAGAATCGAGAAATCTCTGATACTCTTCCAGACCGAACGCGAAAGGGCCAACCCCCTCAAACCACTCAACGTTCCCGCCAACCCTTTCCGGCATCGGAGAATCCGTCTGGTCGTGCCCGAACCGCTCCCAGCGAACGCGGTCGGCTATCCGGGTGACCTGGACCACCACAACAGTGCAATAGAAGTCCAAATCATCGGGGCACACCAGTATCGGAACGATTGCGGTTGCACCATCGGTTGGAAGTACACGCTCCCGGACGACCGGACGCTCTTTGGGGTCGGACAAACAGTCGTCTAGCGTCGTAACCAGTCCTTCGATTTCGTGGTTCTTTGCGAGCCGCGCAAGGAGGGAATCGAGGGGCTCGCCGTCGAGCGTGATCACGAGATGGGGCTCCTCGACGTAACGACTGCGTTGGCGAACTGCTTGCAGGTCATTCATTGAAACCTTCTTCTCATGTCGTGGACCGGTAGTGTTGAAGTGCCTCCAGGACCTTGTCAGTCGAGATATCTGGGTCCTAAATTGTTTGGCTCGCCTCGACGAATTTTTTAACACAATTCCGAATGATTTTCCCGGCTATATCTACTTTCATATTACTTGCGTCCTTATCTGCGCCGTAATCCCCGCTCAAATAGAAACCCTGATATTCCCCGTCCTGAAAAAACCCCGGCTCGTCTTTTGGTGGATTGATGCACGAAGGCACTTCTGGATTTTCGTTGTTTTTACAAACGGTAAATGTCCAAAAATCCCACTTCGCTCGAAAATAAAACGGATGCCCGCGAACTCGGCCTTCGGCCTGAACCGGGTGCCGCCCATAAATGACGCAGTCAAACCCAAGGGCTTCATCATGGATCTTACCTGTAGGCGGTTGGACTCCCGGCAACTGAACATGCTCCCCGCAATCCGGACAAGGTATCGTCCGCCCAGCGACACTGCCGTCATGAAAAATCTGTCCACCACAATTAAGACATTGAACACTCTGTAAAGACGACATATTCGAGACCCTAATTGCTAGACGGCCTCTTGCCGTAACGGGCCGTGAGCTTCTCTGGTATCGTTTCCCCTGCGCCGGGTACGGAGATGTGGGTGTCCCAAGAGCTTGACTCTATATCGTAGGGAGTGACCCTATATCGTTATTTGCAAGATACTGTCGTCGACGACCACCTATAGTAAATGGCCTGTACTAAGAAATACCGCTATCGGTTTGGTCATTGTCCTACTTCTCCGCCATGATCGACGACAATTTAACTGGTGTGTCGAGGTCCGGTTTTAAGCCTCTGTTGATTTCCGCAAGCAGTGCATCAAGTTTGTCCCGCCGCAGGGTAGGGAGTCTGGCCTGCGCGTTGTTGCCTGCGCTACCGCAACCAGCCGCCATGCCATCTTTTCTTTGGAATTGTGTTTCACGACCCTGTCTAAGGCGTTCAAACCGCTCTTGTTGCTCATCCAGATAGGCAGGTATATGGGAAAGGGAAAGTCCGTGCCCACGCCGGTTTTTGGTGATTTTCTCCACCAATAAACGGTACCTGGAGTTCAGCGTTTCTGGCACCTGTACTGCTTCGTTGAAGCTGTACTGACCTGATGTGACTGTCTTATCACTGAGATGCATTTCCTTGCGATATTTAAGAGCAATTTGGCGCGCATTGAGAATATGCTTCACAGACGCGCGCACCAGTTCCATGCTCACGATCTCGAAATTTTTCGCCGCAAGGTTGAAGCGGCGTGCGGTTTTCTGGACCCAAACGTTAAAAATATGCTGCCAGCGCTCACAGTAATTAGCTTTCGCACGGGCGAAACAGGCTCTCGTGCGACAGGCGCGTGATTCGCGATCATATTCGTCCTTGGATTTTTTATCACTGGCAAGCAATTCGTCATTAGGCGGGATCGCGATGCCTACAAAGCTGACTTGACCCAGCACTCCCGGGCCTTGCTCCTCGACAAAGGTCTCCACCGGTATTGCAATTACGGACGCCCAAAAAGAGAGATCGGTGCCAAAATCCAGGTTTCGTTCAATCCGGAATTCGGTGATACTGAAATATGCCTGGATGCAAAAGTTTAACGTTTGATTATACATGCTGCGCCGGTAATTCTGATACTGTTCTGCTGAATACGCGTCGGCGTGCCCCGACTTTGCCAATAACGCCTTGTACTCGTCGCTTGAAAGGTTTAGTTCGGTGGAGAATAAATTCTCTACCTGCTGAAGGCTTGCCTTCTGCAGTCCCATCTCGGCTGCAATTTCGTGCGCCACGGAACCTGACGAACGAACGGCCTTTTGTTGTGCCGCGATCTTTTGTGCGTACGCTTGAGCACGCTTGAAGTGCTCCTTGAGCTCGGCGATACAACGTTCGGGTGCGTTGCTCAGTATAGTGCCCGCTTTGTCTGGTTTTTCTTTCGCCTCGTCCCGAGCGTGAATCGTACATTTCAGTTCTTGGTCAGACACCTGGGCAAGCAGGTCTCCAATTCTGCTGATAAGTTGGTGGTCGATCCGATAAGGCGAGTCACCAGCCATGAAAGTCCCTTCACGCCCCGGCAAAGGACCTTCCTCAGTGTAGTCGTCGCCGAGACCCATCAAATGGCCCACTTCGTGGGCAGCAACGAAAGAGCTGTCGCTCCATCCCCCCTGCACGACCTGATTATAGGGTGTCGTGACATCCGCTTGGGGAGTCTTAGCGCCCGGGACGATCGTCACATTGGTGCCCAGAAGACTGTGAGGCAGGAGATAGATGCGGTGATGCCCGGGATGAGTCTTAACTCCTGGGCCAGGAATACTTCCGACGTAACGACCATCGGCCTTGACGGCTATCGAATCACCTGCTGCAAAAGGATGAATAATCACGTCCAGCTCTAGAGTGAAGCATCCCCTGTACTTGAACTCGCGGAAGGCCTGGTTCCACAGGCTCTCGGCCGCACGCTCCCAGATCGAGGCTAGAGACTCATAACCTTTACCTCCGATATAGCTGGTCTCGCCTTGAAGTCCGACAACATCGATCGGCACTGTGATCTTTATTCTCGTCCCATCGACCTGCGCAGTCGTCTGGGCAGCAGCATCGCACTCTAGCGAAACGGCCATTGCCACCGCAAGATAAAACGCAAGGATCCACTTGGTTTTCATTAGTTGCGGCTCCGGTACTTCTTGGCTGCCTTATCAAAACGAAGGGATTCACCATTTTCCACCCACCAAGACTCCCACGCAGGCCTAGTCGCTGCTGCGGTGGGTGCGTCCTGCGCTTCAAGCAAACCAAATTCCTCCTCGGTGAAGCGAAGGAGAGCTTCCCGGACAATCTCCCAGACGCGCCTCGGTGGGTGCGACCCTTTAACGAGTTGTTGTGAATCGAGCAAGCCGATAAGAACGGGGACACCGTCTCTATCCCCATAAGCTATAAGACTCTCGGCGGCTAGGAGACGTTCGTTCAGATTCATGGACGTCAACAGACCCCGCAATGCATCTCTCGAATCACGATGCGCTGCGGTACGAGCGAGGTCGTAAAGGGCGTTGAACCGGACCTCCGGGTCTGACGAATTAAGCTGTGTCAATGCAGAACTTCTGACCTCACTGGCGTCACGGGGGTCCAGCCGATACCCAGCAGACTTGAGGTAAGCGGCGAGCACTTCGGTCTTGGCGTCTGCGGCTAATTGTTTCTTTTGCACGTCCTCTTCCCTGCCGCAGGTGGCCGCACTGAGCACCAGTAGCGCTGCCGCAATCAACCATTGAGACAAGGGTACAGCGTGCCGCAGAAACTGTCTTATCGAAGTTGTCCCGAAACCCATTGTAAGGCCGGTATTGTCACTTTAGTTCAAACGGAAATTCGGAGTCAGCGTACGTCTTGGTGGTTGTTTGCCTCTTTTTTTGGTCTTCCTCGAGCATACTCTCCGAAACGCCACCCTTGCGTCTCCCCGATTTCCTTCTGACATTCCTCCTCACCGACAACGCGACCGGCAGGGTTTATTCATTAACTGGCGGCATGGCTGCTTCCCATATTTTTAACCAGGCCCTAAAGAAGCTTGGGAATCGGGGAAGACAATAAGGCCCGCAGACCCTTGCCCGATGATAAAAGCGGCTAGCCTCGCACTCAAATCCATAGCGGGCTCATATCTTTTAGGGCGTCGCGATCATGGCCGATGCGTTGGTTGGCTTATACGATTCTATTCTACGGTCGATTATGGTGAAAAGACTCCCGACCCCTTTTCTCCTCCGCTTATCCACATTGCCCCACTCGATGGGACGGTGGGACGTCCGCCACCCGTATTTGCGTGTGTATCTTTTCGTCTGCACCGATCCAGTAATCCGCTCCCCATCGACCAGACTTAATTGCAAACTGCGGTAATTTTTCCTGTTGTCTGTTTGAGCCGTGACCCAACGCCCAGTGATCCAAGCGTTTTCAGGATTACCGGGACTTGTGTTTGGGATTGTGGCGCAACCGCTCAACAAAAATAAAACGAGAAAAAAAGAAATAACAGTGGTAGAAAATACTGACCGTCTCATCGTTTGCATCCAATCACCACGCGGAAAAAAATGGATGCGAACTCTTGGCCATCGGGTAAACACGGCTTTCTCAACGTAATTTTAAATTGCCGTTGCGTGGAGTTTCATCAAACGAAAAAGCCCAACCGGGCATTAACCCAATCGGGCTCAGAATTTGTCTCCCCCCACGATGCCGCCACTCAGCCAATTCCGGTAAGCCGGATCGGTCCGATGTTGCCGGGAGCGTAACTACTTTTTTATACTGCGGGCGGATTTTTAGAGTCAACTGGGGAAGTTCGCGGCTTCGAGACCGACGGGCAAATGCAAAACATCACTTCTTGGCGAGTCTTTAACCTACGTCGCCCAAGTATCCTACAGAAATGAATGCGACTACGGTTAGCAGTTCGGCACCACCGAACTTCCGAATACGGCGGCGTCGTCGAAGGTAAGCCTCAAGAGGTGAAAGACAGCGACGATCGTGAAGAACAGCCCGGCTGTCGAAACGAGGGCAAATCTTTACTTTTGTTCTTCGGTCTCGGCGAGCGAATGATTCGCGTGGCCCGGAAGCCTTGAACCCGTGAGTGTGAGAACCGAAAACGACAAGTTCGTTGTCCGCTAAAAGTCGCCGCTAAGCGCTAATCGCTCAGGAACAACTTCCGATCCTCAGAGCGACGCTGGACGAGGTCCGGGCTCTCCACCAGTACGCCGTTCTGCCGCACCTTCGTCCAAAGCAGAAACGCGTCGGCCGCGCCCTGGCGGTCACCCTCGTTGAGCTTCCGCAAGACGGTCGATGAGCGGAAATTGCCCGTCCCGATGTTGTAAGCCAGGCCCACCATGGCGGAGAACTCGGCGGCATTGATCGGCACCCTAACCACCGACTTGATGACTTCTTCGACGACACCGACGTCCTGATCAAGCAGCTCTTCCGCATGGGCATGGCTGATGGACATGCCCGGCTGGACGTCAGTGCCGTGACCGTAGCCGATCAACCATTTGCCCGACGGGCCCTGATAGGCCTGCAGTCTCAGTCCTTCCTCTTCGCGAATTTTATCCAGCACCACGTCGAGGGTGCTGAGACCGTCGAAAGGCGGTGCAATCCTGCCTTCGGGCGCCACAGGCGAGGGCGGAGCAACCGGCGTGGGGATCTTGTCAACTGCCGGAGGCAAGGTGGTGGCGGGTGCCGGCCGAGATTGAATCGAGGCGCATCCGGCCGCAACCGTGACGGATACAACCGCAATCAGAGTAGTGAGACACTTCATAGGAATCACCTCTGCTAGAACATTGGAAGTCACGAACCCGCCTCAGTTTGAAATTCCAATGTAGCGATCGAGGTGACAACCCAGGCCGGGTTTAATGCTTTGGCTCGGTAAATAACTAACAAGAGGCTTATCTGTCAAACCGAGATGGGCTTTCTGACTTTGTTAGGAAGCGGATCGCACCGACATGATTGCAAGAAGTTTCCTTGAGCTGAATGAGTTGCTGGCCAGCGCTGTTAAAGGTTTAGTGGTGCAGGGACGGAATCGAACCGCCAGCCGCGCGCATTCGCTCGGCGCGCACCGGGACGCAATACAAAACTCACTGTATGAATCTCTCGAGCCACCAGTCGTGGAACGCCGTTAAGCCACGGTGTAGGGAACCTCAAGGCCTCGCTCCGTATTCCACTCGGTGGCAACGAAAGAACGACCCGTTATCTCCCTCGATTCATTGGACGCCAGATACACGGCGCAGGGCCGGACAATTGCCGGATTGAGCATGCGCACACCGCGATTGCCGGGGATTTTTCTGATTGCCTCGGTGGCGACAATGCCGCCGGGATCGAGACAGTTTGCTCGTATTTTATGAGCGGCGTTCTCGAGGGCCAACACTTGGGTCAATCCCTCGACTCCGAACTTGGCGGCACAATACGGGCCCCTGAGAACCTTTCCCTTTTTCCCCTGGGGCGACGAAATATTGATGATCGACCCGCCGCCCTGCGACCGCATGATCTTCAGAGCTTCCCGGCTGCACAAGAACGTGCCATTGAGATTGGTATCGAGAATCTTGAGCCAGATATCCAGCGGCGTAGCCGCGAGATCGAGATTCACAGGGCCGCCGCGCGGCCAGGCAAATCCGGCGTTATTGACCAGGACATCCACGCGTCGAAATTTCTCCTGCGCCCGCTGGAGAAGATCGATGACATCTTGCTCCGAAGTCACATCCACCTTGACGCCCAGAACTTTTTCAGCAGGCAATCCCAATCGTGCCACCGCCGCATCGACATCGGATTGTGACAAATCGCAAATCACCACCCGCGCCCCGTCAGCGGCAAACGCCTGGACGATTTCCCAGCCGAGCCCCCTTGCCGAACCCGTGACCACAGCGACCTTGTCGTCAAGTTTCATTGTCAAAGCGATCCGGCCGCTATGTATAGCAGCTTGCCCAATATTCGCGCAGCGGAAATAGCGCAGGGCGAGAACTTTTAATTACGGCTGATTTTAAAAAAGCCAACGAGAATCTCGAATAAAGGAATGCTTTCGAGCGCTCACTCGTCTAGTCATTTATTTAAGGTTACGCGGCATTTGAATCGCGCCCTTCCGCGAATTCCACCGATTTTATGCAGAAAACGTGTTTCGCAGCCGTCTTCAAAGTGACATCAGTTCCCTCCTACTCGCCTCAATCCACATTGTCAAAAGGCGCAGGGTCAAGTAACAATCTGGCCTAGATTCTTCGTAAACACATGCAGAGTGATGGGGGTTTAAAGTACCCGAAATTGCTTTCACCTAGCAAGCAACAAACAATTGACTAAAAAATCAAAAACATTAAAAGCTCGCTCATGGAATCGGAACTCAAAGAGATGTCGGCTTCGCTGGAGCGCGCCGGCTGCTGCCAATGGATCGAGAGCGAGGGCGTTCCCATCGTCGAGGGCTTCGCCGTCGATGACGTGCGCGAGCTAAAATTAAGACCCTAGCGGCGCCCTAAAACCCGAGCGCCATCCGAACGAGGAAATGATTTGCATCCGGGCCGGCCACGGTGCTACGGAAATCTGGCAGGACGGAGGAAAAAAGCGGCGGTTCGAATGGGGACCGTTCAGTCTTTTTGCTTCGCCGCCTTGAGGCGAATTTGAAGCGGGTCGTAACGCCACTGAAGATGACACCTCGATTTACAAGGCATTAATTGGGTTTCGAACTTCGAGCCTTGAATATTCGAAGTTGATTCCAGGCTGATGCATGGGTGAGTAATTCTTTTCGAAAGGTTTGGAGACAAAAGCATGGCTTCAAATAAACGTAAAAATACCTCCAGCCGAACCAGACTGAGATGGGAAGACCTCATCTCCACAAAGCCCGGCAGTCTAGCTGGGGCCTACATGCGCAGATTCTGGCATCCAGTTTTTCGCGCCGAAGATATAAAACCGGGAGAGGCCAAACCGATCAGGATCATGAGCGAAACTTTTACCCTTTATCGCGGTGACACGGGCACGCCACATGTTGTCGATTTTCGCTGCCCGCACCGCGGCGCGCAGCTTTCAGCGGGCTGGATCGAAGGCGACTCGATTCGCTGTATGTATCATGGCTGGTGCTTTGACGGGGCGGGTCAGTGCATCGAGCAACCCGCGGAGGAGAAGCCATTTGCCAAAAAAATCCGCATCCGAAGCTGCCCGACGCAGGAGTATCTGGGGCTCATTTTTGCGTACCTCGGCGAGGGAGAGCCGCCAGTGATGGCGCGTTACCCGCATTTTGAAAGGGAGGGCTATCTTGAAGTGCTCTCGACTCAAGTTTGGCCGTGCAATTTTTTCCAG
>JBFJNS010000031.1:0-12054 GCA_041618055.1 Binatia bacterium | reverse complement strand
GCGGCGGTTGAGTTCAGTTCCCGGAATAGTGAGGAAGGTGATTTTTTGCTGGTTCGGATCGAGGCCAAGATTTTGTAGAGCCAACAAGGCGACAATGTGGGAAACAGCGCCGGTTCCGCTAATGGCGACTCGTTTGCCGCGGAGGTCCTCCGGCCGTTTGACTTCAGGCCTGCCAATGAATCTGTAATCCAGTTGCTGGACGAAATTGGCGATTCCTACCGCGTCGCTGCCGCCAGTAGCTGCATTGAGAAGATGCCCGCCGCCAATAACAGCCATATCGATCTCACCGGCAATCAAAGCTGCGACGCTCAATGCGGACCTGGGCATTTGAATGAATTGAACCTCCAGACCGTTGCGCTTGAAAAAACCCTGGTCTCTGGCAACCCATACCACTGTGATGCTCTCGCTCGTGATACTCGAGGCAAAGTTGGTGCGAACCAAATTCGCCGCGCTGATCTGGGAAGCCATGTTCGTCAAAACGAATGCGGCTAAAAGACCTGACAAAAAGCGCGCCAGTTTCTCTGTTCGGCTTTTCATTTTCATGGGACTTTCCTTTCTCTCAATCCTGATTCGCCTGCGAATAAAAAGGTCTGAACCCGGGCATGACCTCACTTCCACCTTTCCCGTAGCGCTCCGGTATGCGCAAAGTCGTGGAGTGGTCGGTGTCTGCGCCCGTTCGATTGGGAGTGTCGTGGCGCCTGTCTGAAATTGCAACGTAGGCTAACCTTTCCCTTTCGCCGATTTGGTATGGGTGGGCACGATGTCGAACAAGTCGGCGACAACCCCAAAATGAGCGACTTGGAAAATCGGCGCGTTCGCATCCTTGTTGATGGCGATGATCCGCTGCGATTCTGTCATTCCTGACAGATGCTGGCTGGCTCCTGAAATACCGCAGGCGATATACACCTTCGGCGCTACGCTCTTTCCCGAGGCTCCAACCTGCCGGTCGCGCGGCAGCCAGCCGACGTCGACCACGGGCCGCGAGCAAGCCATCACCCCCCCGAGGGCATCGGCTAATTCTTGAATGATCGATATTTTTTCCTTGTCCCCTATGCCCCGGCCTACGGAAACGACGACGTCCGCTTTGGAAATATCAATTCCCGTTACGGGTTCCTCCATGATTTCGAGCAACTTGGCGCGGCAGGCAATACCACCGAGATCGACCTCGACGCTCTCCACGGGGGCGGTATTCTCACCGGCCTGTATGGGGGGTATCACCCCCTTCTGGAGCGCAACAACCGCAGGACCCGTCGCCTCCAACAAGATCTGCGCGTGCAAGGTGCTATCGAATACCGGCCGTGTGACAACGAACGATCCATCGCGGAGTTCAATGGCGACGCAATTAGTCATAGCCGCAGAGCCTAGCTTCGCCGCCACTGCCGGAGCCAACTCCATCCCCACCAAGCTATAACCGATTAATACGAGTCCCGGATCGGTCTGCTTTGCGACGTGGGCGATCACATGAGCCTGCAGGTCGGCGCCGGCTTGTTTCAACGCCGGCTGATCAACCGCTAGAATCTTGTCCATACCCTTATCCCGCAGAATTTCCGTTACCGGGTCTAGCTCATGCCCTATGACGAGAGCCACGAGCTGACCTCCGAGCGCGCTTGCCAACTCGCGCCCTTTGGCCAGCATTTGATAGGTAATGGTTTCTACCCGGCCTCCCCAGTGTTCCACCAAGACAAAAACATCCCGCTGCATGATTAAAGGGCCTCCTTGATTTTACTCAGCAGGGTGGCTGCGATCTCCTGCGGGCCACCATGAAGAATTTCGACTTGGGAAGTGCGCTGGGGCGGAAAGACATTCAGGAAGCGGTAGCCGCGCGCCCCGAGTTGCTCCGCCTCCAATCCGAGGTCCGCCAAGGACAAAGAGCGTACGGGGTTTTGACGGGCGCGCATCATCCTTGCCGGAGGCACATAAGTGAGGGGCTGTATCCCTGTCTGCACGCATAGAAGCGCAGGCAGGGAAAGCTCGACGAGGGCGTAGCGCCCACCACCCATCTCTTTCCGCACTTTGACGGCATTTCCTTCGGCGACTTGGACCTCTACGACGGCATAAGCGAAGGGGATTCCAAGCCTTTCGGCCACCGTGATGCCGACCTGCCCCGCCAGTGTGTCGCGGGATTGAGCTCCTGTGAGTACGAGGTCGTATTCCAGTTTTCTCAAGGCCGCCGCGAGGACAGCACTCGCAGATTGGGGATCATGCGTCTGGGCATCGATGCGGATGGCGCGGTCCGCGCCCTTGGCAAGGGCCATATATAAAGTATCCAATGCCACGATGGGTCCCATGGTGAGAACAGTGACGTCACCGCCGTGCGCGCGCTTGAGAGCGATGGCTTCCTCGAGCGCAGACTCGTCGCACTCGTTCATGGCTAGAAATTGTCCCTGGTACTGCAGGGATCTACCGTCGGGCTCCGCTTTGACCTCGGTGACGACCCCGGGCACAGCCTTACAGCAGACGACAATCTTCACATCACACCTCCTCGTAAGGTCACTGGCCCGCGGCATTCCTTCCCGCAATCCGCCCCGTAACCGCGCCGCGCATGAGTCCGCCGCCGCTCGGGTAATTGTGGTAGAAGAACCCCGCTGTAAGCTCACCAGCGGCATAAAGGCCTTGGATGGGCCGATCCAGTCGATTGAGCACCTGACACTGGGTATCAATTTTCAGGCCGCCGAAGGTGAACGTTAAGCCGCATGTCGCCGCGTACGCCACAAAGGGCGGCTTATCAATCTTCTGGGCCCAGTTGGTTTTGGGCGGATGTATTCCAACGGTTCCCTTTCCGTCGCGAATGACTTCGTCGAAGGGTCGATCCTCCATGACAGCCTTGTTAAACTCCTCAACGGTTTGCGCGAGCGTGTTGGGGTTAATCTCAAGCTTTTCCGCCAACTCCCGAATGGAGTTCGCGTAAACGGGTGTGGCTTGGTCGTAAAGCTCGCGGGCAAGAGGCTCTTTGACCTTCTCATCGAAGATCTGATAGGCAATGCCTCCGGGCTGCTTCAGGATCTCGGCCCCTGTCTTGGCGTACGTATAAGCGTGGAAGTCCTCCCCCTCGTCCACAAAGCGACGTCCGTCCGTATTGACCATGATGCCGAAAACCCATCCGTAGCGGTGAGTTCGGAATCGTCTGCCCGCTGGGTCAAGAAAGCCTCCCTCGTAGTCTCCCGCGTCGGCGTCGATCGGTGTTGCGTGAGCTCCGCTCCAGTTGCCAAAGGCCTGCGCCCCGATGTCCAATGCCATCCGGATTCCGTCGCCCGTGTCGTACTTGCTTCCCCTGACTTTCGCCAGATCCCAACCACTGCCCAGGAACTGTGCGCGAAGTGCGGGATTCGCCTGGAAGCCCCCGGCAGCAAGAATCACTCCTTTCGAGCGGATCTCTCCAAAACCTTCGGGTGTTTGAACGACGACGCCGCGAACCACATTTTTCTCATCCGTGATGAGCTGAACAGCGGCATTCTCATAGCGGATTTCGACTCCCTTGTTCTGAAGAATGCCGCGCCACATATCGACTAGCCCGGCGCCGCCGTCCTTCGAATGGATAAAGCTGCTGCCGTGGTGCCAACGCTTGCGCCCGCCCTCCGGCTTGGCAGCGGTATACAGGATTTCCCATTGGATGCCCAAATCCCGCATCCATCTGACCGTCGGGTAAGACTCATTCACCAGAAGCTCGGCTAGCTCCGGCACCGACTTCCCCCGCGTCACCCGCATCATGTCAGCGTAGAAATCGTCCTTGGTATAGGGATCAAGATCGATCTTCTCCCACTCGCTTTCCGGCACGTGCGGGAGGAGGGGTTTGACGTCGGGGATTCCGTTATGAGCATGGCGAAACTGAGCACCGTGGCTCCACCATGTATTCCCTCCTCTTTTTCCCTCCGGCGCCTTTTCCAATACCACAACCTTGGCACCGGCCTCGCGTGCGGAAGCTGCCGCAGCCTGGGCCGCGTTTCCCATACCAACGACGACCACATCGCAATTCACTGTTTCCATAAAAAATCTATCTCCTCTCTGTATTTCATTTCTCTTATTCAAACATCGTTCGGTCCTTCAAGCACTTCTGCAATATCCAGCACCGCAACCCGTTGATCGGCCCCTGACGCTTTGATCCCGTCCTCCATCATGGTCATGCAGAAGGGGCAGGCCACGCTTAGAATTCCGGCGCCCGTCTTGAGGGCTTGCTCGGCGCGCTCGTTGTTGATGCGTTTGGAGTTTGGCTCGTCCGCCCACATCAAGCCGCCGCCCGCCCCGCAGCAGAAGCTTCGCTCTCGACACTGCTCCATCTCGGCGGGGCCCGAGCCGGTCACCGCCGAGATAAGCTTGCGCGGTTCCTCATAGACATCGTTGTACCGCCCTAGATAACAAGAGTCGTGATAGGTCACCTTCGCATCCAGTTCATCAGAAGGCTTGAGTCTTCCTTCGCTGACCAGACTGGAAAGTATTTGGCTGTGGTGAAACACCTCGAAGCTCGCGCCGAGCCGCGGATACTCATTTTTCAAAGTGTTGAAGCAATGGGGGCAGGTAGTCACAATCTTTTCGACATGGTGGGATTGAAGGATCTCAATGTTGCGCCGCGCCAGCATGTCGAAGAGGTACTCGTTACCCATCCTTCTGGCGGGATCGCCAGAGCAGTATTCGTTTTCACCTAGAATGGCGAAATCGACGCCGGCCCGTTTTAGAAGGCGACTGAACGCACGCGCCACTTTCTGATTGCGCGCATTCAAAGAGGTAGAACAGCCGACCCAGTAAAGGTAGTCCGCTCGCTCGCCGTCGGAAAGAACTCTTAGATTCAACCCCCGGCACCAATCCAATCGCGAACTCGAAAGCCCGGTGTAGGGATGGCCGCGCGTCTCCAGATTGCGCAGCGCCTGCTCCATCGAGCCCGGCAACCGCCCTTCTTCCATCACGAGATGACGGCGCATATCGACGATCTTCGGAACTTGCTCGATAAACACCGGGCACGCATCCATACAGGCCATGCAGGTGGTGCAGGCCCACAGCGTTTCTTCCTTGATGACGCCCCCGATGAGTGTTGACAAAATTCCTCCGGACTCGTTTTCATCCTGCCGTCTCAAGTCTCGTCCATGCAGGTGACGACGCAGATCCAAAATAAGAGTTTTGGGAGAAAGGGGCTTCTCTGTCGCATAGGCCGGACACGCATCCTGACAACGCCCGCATTCCGTGCAGGCGTCGAGATCCAGAAGATCTTTCCACGTAAACTGGTCAAGATGATTCACTCCAAAACCCGCCGCACTCATATCTACGGGCTTGAGCATTGCGCCTTTGGGCTCCAACGATCGAAAATAGATGTTGGCCGTGGACGTAAAGAGATGGAGCAGTTTGGTATAGGGTAGCCATGCAATCAGGGCGAACACCAAGACGAGATGGGACCACCAGAGAAAAGCATGCATGGGGGCAAGCGCACCCGATGGAAACAAAGCAGCAAAGGTTCTACCGGCAATCCAGCCTACAGGAGACCAGTGGGCCCACGGGTCTTCCGTGCCAACTATACGCAACCCTTCGAGCATGAAACCGGTTACCAGGATCACCAGGAGGGAACCTAGAATCAACGCATCTTGCCAGGTGTGGTTCAGTCTGGACGGCTTCATGACATATCTGTGGTAAACCGCCATCAAAATGCCGAGAGTCGCCAGCAAACCAAAAACGTCCAGCGCCAGCGATTGGAAATAAAGGTAGAAGTTGCCCTGCATGATGCGCAGGCCCAAGTCCTCGTGAACCAGAACGACGAGGGTGCCGATGAACAGAATGACAAAGCCGAAAAAGAAAAACAGGTGAAAGAGCCCCGCATAGCGGCTGCGCAAGAGTCTTGCCTGACCGACACCGTAGACAAACAGTCCCTTGAGACGCTCTAGGATGGCATCGAATCGTTCTTCCGGTTTTCCGATACGCCAGAGTCGAAGACGACGATACAGGCCGTAGGCAAAGATCAACAGCGTTGGAACTAAAAGGACGTACATCACCCAGATGCCGCTTATGTTCCAGTAAATTTCTCGCGTCGGAATCATGGTCTAACGACACCGTTCATCTGAGATCCATAACGGATTCGGCGGCGTGTTGGGGCGAAACTCCTTCGGGCATTGGTGGGGACTACTCGCGACAGAAACACAACGGGCAGCGCTCTCTTGACCCGGGCGACATTCGCCATGGCAGACTTAGACCAATTTTTTTCAGCCCTGACGGTTGGCAAGAGGTCACAAGCGTCAACCGCGGACAGGCCGAAATCTCTTCCAGGTTTCATAAGCGCTAGCAGACGAGACCCCAACTCGCATTCGCCGCGACCTTGGGGCATGTCAGAAAACCCTTATTGAATGTTTGTCCTGTCGTACAAATCGAGTTCGCTGGCAATCTCTGGCATCTCGGGGCGCAAACTCAGAAATCTCTCACGAAGAGTTCGTTAAGATTAGCGGCTCGAAATGTGCAGCGCCCGTTCAGGCACTTGGCGATTCCTTGCGTGTTCCCCATATGTCCATCACGATGGAACGATCATCTGGAAAACGGACTGAATCTAGTACCGGGCTCACTGCTTTGTCAATAGATTTTTTCACCGTTGTTGTAGCAAAGTGATTATGTCAGGGGTTAATGGCAACGTAATTATGTCAGGGTGTGGGGATGACAACCCTGACGATGAGAGAAGAGAAGCGGCTAGAAGTGATACAAAGGGTGTTTTCAGGAAGGTTGACGATGCTAGAGGCGGGTTGGTGGGGGGGTCTTAGAACGCGACAAATATCGGATCAAGGCGCCCCGAAGTTAAGGAGGGACCCAAAATGTTGCCCAGTAATCGCGGTTGACCAAGGAGGCGCAAGGCGCAGGAGAAGACCGTCAAGTTTCGACCCACCCTAAGCGGATTCATCGACGGTCACGTATCCCCGACATTCTCTCGGAACCGCTAACGTGAAAACGTGACTCATCTGCCACCGTCATCTCCTGAGCTCTTGACGCCTTCCGGCGGCTGGGAGTAAAAAGAAGAGCCTTTGCCGCAGCCCACGGCAAACCAGCGTTAGGGGAAAAAACCGGCGCACTAACGAAAGACCAAACATTCTTAGGGACTAGCCTCTTGAACAATCGAATCTGGTTTAGCCTTAATTGAGATGCCGAACTTAACGTTTGCCCATGCCTAACCCTACGGCGGAAAATACTTTCGTAACGCGCGCCTGTCCAGATGTTTCTACATGCAGTGAAGTTCTTCACCGATGGCGGATTAGGTTACATATTTGGCGGCACTCTTGTAATGACCCGCCTGCCGCTCATCTTTTGAAATTGCCTGAAGGTTCTAATTACTCGCGATCTCATAGGCAGATCGGGCCGGCTGCTCGGCTCGTGACGAACAGAAATTGCGCCGGAGGTTAATCATGCCCACGACCCTTCGTACAGGCATCTATTATATAGGCGCTCTTTGGATTGTCTGCTTTATCGCTTCGGCTGCCCATGCCACCAGTCAAGAAACCATTGAAGGGGCAAAAAGAGAGGGAGAGGTTATCTGGTACGGCGGCGGCTCGAGTGAGATCGATGAGTCGATCAACCGACGATTCATGAAGAAATATCCCTTCATCCAGGCCAAAAAATTCCGCATCCAAAGCCAGAAGCTGCTCGTCCGGTTTGAGGCGGAAAGCCGAGCCGGAAAACATATGGCTGACATCGTGCGCACGACGGACTGGTACATCGACATCTTTAAGAAAAAAAACTTGCTGCTGAAGTACGATTCCCCCGAGAGAAAATTCTTTCCCGACGAGTTCAAGGATCGAGCGGGCCATTACACGGCTCTTTATCTTTTTCTCCATGCGGCGGCGTATAACACGAAGCTGGTGACGAAAAGCGATCTCCCCCGCTCTCACGACGACCTGCTGGACCCCAGGTGGAAGGGAAAGCTGGGGCTTGAAGACGGGGCCTACGTATGGTTCGTGAACCTGCTCAAGATCAAGGGTCAAAAGCCTGGAATGGAGTTCATGAAAAAACTCGCCCGCCAAGAAGTAAACATCCGCTCGGGAACCACCTTGTTAGCCAATCTGGTAGCTGCGGGCGAAATACCGCTCGCGATCGATTTGTACGCTTATCAAATCGAGCGGGCGAAGAAGAGCGGCGCTCCGGTTGATTGGGTGGCGTTCGAGCCTGCCATCGTCCATACGGTCTTGGCGGGAATTAACAAAAACGCCCCTCACCCCAACGCCGCCCGGCTCTTTATGGACTATCTCCTTTCGGAGGAGGGGCAACAGATCTATTTAGCAGAGGGCATGCAGCCGGCGCGCACCGGGCTTTACGCCTCCTGGTTTCCTAAAGGTCTGAAGCTACACGTGAACGATCCTGAAATCGGCGAAAAGTTTGGCGATTACCAGAAACTCTTCAACGAGATTTTTTCAACGGCAACACCCCCTGGTTAAGCATTACTCCGACATTTTAACTTACGGAGGAGGTAGCTATGTTTGATGATGACATTCCCCGACATAAGATCGGCTGTCTCTCCCCTCTACCTGTGATCGATAATGGGCCTTACGAGTTTTACCAGCTGGTACCCCGCGGCATCATGATGGTCATGATACCCGTCGGCCTGGAAACCTTCACTCGAGCGGACGTGGAGCGGGTGTTTGCGCCCATCGATGAGAAGCTCGACCTGCTTATGGAGCGGGGAGTCGACATCATCGAGCAGGCGGGAGTCCCCCTGCCGTTACTCGTGGGACCGGAATTTCTCTCTGCCCTGCTGGACCGCATCGAGAAAAAGACTGGCGTCCCTGCCACTTCAACTGTTCTGGATGTTGTGGCGTCAGCCAAACATCTTGGCCTGAAGAAAGTGGCGGTAGCAAATAAGTGGAACCAGCAAATGAACGATAGCCTGGCGCAGTTCTTTGCTGCGGGTGGCGTTTCCGTGGTCGGGACCAGGACCCGGCCCATGGTTCCGAGTGAGTTCGTCAAAATAAAAAGCGCAGACAATCTGAATTTAGCGTATGAGCTCGGCCGCGCAGCCTTAGACAGATTTCCAACCGCAGATGGACTTTATATTGGTGGAGGTGCATGGCTAACGCTGCCGGTGATAACCCGCTTAGAGGGAGAATTCGGAAAACCCGTGATAACGAATCAGGTTGCGACGGTCTGGCATCTGTTGCACCTTTTGGATTGCTGGAAGCCTATTGCAGGATACGGCCGGTTGATGGGGAGCGAGTAGCATCTAGCCGTGTCGCCGCTTCAATATCACCCGGCCCGCTTTTTTGCTTGGCACGATATGGAAGACGGCAATCCCGACGCTGACCAAAAAATAAGGTGAAAAGATGAGCCCCACAGAGACAATTGCCCAGTTCGTCGTCGACATCCACGCGCGGGATATTCCCAAGCAGGCATTGGAAACGGCAAAGCTTGTCATTTTGGACGCCTTGGGCGTGACACTCGCCGCCTCCGTTCAACCCGCAGGGCGGATTATTGCGGAATACGTGCGCGATTTCGAAGCCGCGCCCAAAGCCACTGTAATCGGAACGAAAATTCGGACAGCTCCCGCACTCGCCGCCCTCGCAAACGGTACCATGGCTTTTGTCCTTGACTACGACGATGACTTGCACGGCAGCATCCATACGCTTCCCGCAGCCCTCGGTATCGGCGAGAACATGGAGATGAACGGGGAGCTGCTTCTGGAAGCTTACATTCTGGGGCGAGAGGTTTGTTTTCGCCTAGATGCTGCGCTGGATGCCGGTCGAAAAAGAAACCTTGGCGGCCCAACCTTGAGGGGTTGGTTTGCCGGTGGGACGACGGGAAGCTTAGCCGCGGCCGTGGCCGCGGGAAAAGTCTTGGGTCTGAACGGGAAACAGATGCGCATGGCACTTGGCATTGCTGCGTCGTTTGCAGGAGGTCTTCGTCGGAATTTCGGAACGATGTCGAAGGCCCTTCAGGGAGGAAGCGCTGCGAGAAACGGGGTAACCGCCGCCTTGTTGGCGCAAAAGGGCTTCACCGCCGACGACACCATCCTCGAAGCCCCTCACGGTCTTGTTTCCGCCCTGTGCCTGGAAGGGGAATGTGATTGGCACGCGTTAACTCAAGATCTGGGCCGAACGTTTTACATGGAACACCTTCCGGCCATTAAACGATATCCAACCTGCACTCCCAGTCATCGCCCCATTGAGGCGGTCCTCGCGTTGCGGCAAAAACACGGTTTCTCTGCTGAGGATATCGAGAGCGTGGAATGCGATTTTCACCTGCGTTCGATGTGTCGCCCCGAACCCCAAGAAGCGGTCGCGGGCCATAACAGCATACCGTTTATCTTGGCGCTGGCAATTCTCGAAGGCCGGGTCGTCGTAGGGCAGTTTACGGACGCAAAGGTGCAGGATCCCTCGGTGCGTGCCGTCATGAAAAAGATCAAACACGTATCGTTGCCGCGATCAAAGGGTCAACCCGAGCCGGCAGATCGTGTCACCGTGCGCCTTAAGAACGGAGCCATTTGCAGCATGGAGGTGGCGCAACGTAAAACGCTCACGACAAAGAGTGAGATTCAAACAAAGTACATGGATTGCGCCACGATGGCGATCCGGTCGGAGGATGCCGCAAGGCTTTGCGACATGGTCGACGGGCTTGAAACGATCGAAAATGTTTCCCGTTTGATGAACCTGATGACCGGAAATCACCAACATTGACAGGTCCGCTTCATGTGTGCGATATGTCCGACATAGCTGAATCGATCCCCTTGGAAGTTTTTTAAGGAGGAGGGAACTGCACTATGCACCTGAGACTGACAAGGATTAGCGGAAGCGTTCTGCGGAAATATTTTCTCCCATTCGGCTTTTGCTGCGCGCTGATCGCATTCGGCAGCTTGGATGGATGGAGCGGGCCCGTTCAGGGAAATCCGCGCAGAGGAGGGACCCTGATTCTTGCGGCGACGACAGACCCTTCAACTCTGAACTGCGGTATCGAAAGCAGTCAGATCGTGGCCCTGGTCACTTCTAGCATCTACAGTGGCTTGGTTCATTTGGATGAAGAGTCGAATGCCCACCCGGATCTGGCGCAATCGTGGGAGATCTCGGATAATGGTCTTGTTTATACTTTTCGCCTTCGCGAAAACGTCAAATGGCATGATGGGGCTCCGCTGACTTCCGCGGACGTGAAATTCAGCTTCGAAAACCTTGTCGGCAAATACAATGCGAGAGGCCGGGCAGCCTACCGAAATATCAAGTCCATAGAAACCCCTAACGCCCAGACGGTGAAAATCAGTCTGAAAAAGCCCTACTCGCCTTTTATCGAGATTCTTACTGCCCATGACGGGTGCATCATGCCCAAACATATTTATGAAGGGACGGACGTCTTAAAGAACCCTCACAATAGTGCGAATCCCATAGGAACCGGCCCATTCAAACTCAAAGAGTGGGCCAAGGGAAGTCATATTACCCTCGTGCGTAACGAAAACTTCTTTAAGAAGGGACGGCCTTTCTTAGATAGCATCATCTATCGAATCATCCCGAACGCGGCCACGCGGGCGATTGCTTTTGAAACCGGCGAAGTGACAGGAATATTTGCCAGCCAATCCTTTCCGTACCAGCATGTTGACCGGCTCAGAAAGCTGCCCAACATTATTCTGAAAGATATCGGTTCGCCCACCGTTATCGGACTTCACTTCAATTTCAAGGATAATCCCATCTTGGCCAAGAAAGAGGTGCGGCAGGCGATTGCCCACGCCATTGACAAGCAATTTCTTGTCGAGAAAGGTTTGCGTGGCGTGGGCAAGGTGATCGACAGCATCATCCCGCCTGGAATCCCCTGGGCTTATAATGCCAACGCGCCCAAATATCCATTCGACGTCCAAAAGGCCAATGCGTTGCTCGACGAAGCCGGACAAGGAAGAAGCAGCTCAGGAACGAGATTTTCCCTGCGTCTGACCTATGAGTCCGGTAACGATAACTCAGAGAGGCCAGCAGAGATTCTACGGGAACAGCTAAAGGCCGTCGGCATTGAGGTCCGACTGGAACGGCTCGAGCGGTCGGTGATGTTGAACAAGGTGTTTCAGAAATATGATTTCGACGTCTGGCTTGGCCCTTTGACCACGCGGGGCCATCCGGCACTGGGGGTGGCGAGGCT
>JBFJNS010000030.1:0-12082 GCA_041618055.1 Binatia bacterium | reverse complement strand
TATCGACTGTCGGCCGGCGAGGTTTTGGAACTCATAACCCAAGTGGCGGCGCTGGGGGCAAAGCCACATTTCTTGTTTACCGGCGGCGAACCGACCCTGCACCCCGAGCTCTGCGACATTCTGGAAACGGTGGATCAACGGGGGTACTCCTCCCAGCTCATGACCAACGGTACCCGCATGCAGCAACCGCTTGTCGAGCGCCTGTCACGGTTGTCCCATCTCACGAAAGTTCAGATGTCTCTGGAGTCTGTGGATGCAAAAATACATGACTCCATTTATGGGCGCGGACTGCAGAACCGAGTGCTCAAAGCGGCAGATCTGCTGAAGGCCAGCGGCGTGCCGGTAACATTGGCGGTGACACCGATGTCTGCAAACGAGCAGGGGTTATCGGCCATAGAAGCCTTGGCCGAGGCAAAAGGGGCAGAGGTCAAATACATCTCCTTGTATGACCTGGGCGCAGCCAAAGATAACCACCTGAGGCCGGCCAAGGAGAGCGCAACGGGCGGAAATCAAACTGACCCTGAACTGATGTGTGACAAAGGAGTCGCGTATTCTGAGGGGGCGTTCTATCCGTGTCCGGTGCTCGTTAAGGAACCGGAAGCCAAACTCGGCCCCAGGTTGGAAGAAGCTCTGAGCCCGGATGCGCGCCGCAAGGTAGCCAAGTTGCGGGAAAGCCACTCCGCCTGCCAGGTCTGCCTTAAGGGCTCAACCTGAGCGTAGAACGCCGCTCCGTTGGAGCGGCAGGCAGCGCGATCCAGCTCAATCTCGTACCGCAGCGAATTCAACGGCTGAATTAAAAAAGTGGAAACCAATCCATTAATCCGAAAACCTGACCTTGCCTACTTCAAGGCCGTGAACCCGATGAGCCGCACTCCCATCGCGGCTCAGGATCCGGTTTGTCTTTATCTTGAAGTGAGCAACCAGTGCAACCTTGCCTGCAAGACCTGTCCTATTACTTACGGCAAGGTGGAAGAGCCTGCGACCCTGAATCTTGCGCAGGTCCAGCACCTCGTGTCTCAATTCTCCACAGTGATGCAAGTGGTGCTGCATGGAATCGGCGAGCCCCTGCTCAACCGCGAGCTTGCCGACATTATCCGCTGGTTAAAACAAAGAGGGATCTACGTTCTATTCAATAGCAACGGCACGCTCATTAATAGGCGCTGGCGTGAAGCCCTTGTTCGGTCGGGACTTGACGAAATAAGGATTTCGTTGGATGCGGCGACGCCCGAGACCTTTGCGCATGTGCGCGGCAAGCCGATGTTCGATGTCATCATTAAGAATATTAAGGCGCTGATAGCCTTAAAGGCGGAAAGAGGCTCAGCCACACCCGAGGTCTCCCTTTGGTTGACGGGGTTGAGGGAAACACTGAACGAACTCTCGGATTTCATTCACCTCGCACACTCTCTGCGAATCGATTGCGTCTACTTGCAGCGGCTTGTTTACTGGAAAAGCCACAACAACGACCAATTGGCCCGCCCTGAGCAGTCTTTGTTCAAATCACTTCAGCGGGAGGAAGAAAGCATCGTGAAATCGGCAGAGGAACTCGCCCGCCAATTGGGGGTTCGCTTTGAGGCATCCGGGGCCACAAGTCCCTCGGCAAGCCTTTCGAGGAACGGCCGGGAACAACCCTGGTCGGCTTGTATGCGGCCCTGGACATTGATGTATATCACGGCCCGCGGCAGTGCTTTCCCTTGCTGCATCGCACCGTTCTCGACAGAGAATCTCGGTCAGCTTTCTCTGGGTAACACGTTCAGTCAAGGCCTTGCCTCCATCTGGAACGGCCGGCGTTACCAAGAGTTTCGCCGCAGACTGTTGAGCGTCGATCCCCCTGAATGCTGCAAGGGGTGCGGTGCCTGTTGGAGCCTGTAATCACATGAACATGATTGTCGAATGCCGACAAAGAAACACTCGAGCGCTGGTCGTCGTGGCCAAGGCACCCGTGAAAGGCCATGCCAAAACACGGCTTTCCCCGTACCTCAGCCCGGAGCAAGCGGCTGCGTTCTACGAGTGCCTGCTCAGCGATATCGTGGGCAAAATGGAAAGATTCCTAGGGGCCGACTCATGGCTCGCCTTTGCGCCCGAAGGGGAAGACTATTTTCGCCAAAAATATAGCGACAAACGGCTCCTCGCGCAGCGAGGAAAGGATCTGGGAGAGCGACTGCACCATATCTTCGTCGATCTTTTCTCCATGAGTTACGAGCAAGTCGTCATTACCGACAGCGACAGTCCGACGGTGCCGCTCTCGTCCATCGAGCGGGCGTATGAATGGCTAGGCGAAGAGAGTTGCGATGCGGTTCTCGGCCCTTCCGCGGACGGCGGCTACTATTTAATTGGCCTGAGGCGGCCTGCGGAGGAAATGTTCCGCGCTATTCCTTGGAGCACTCAAGCCGTTCTCGACCGCACGCTTGAGAGAGCCTCGGCGGCGCACCTTCGCGTCGCGCTTCTTCCGCAGGCTTACGACATTGATGTCAAAGAGAATCTCGACAGGCTGTGGCACGATCTTTTGACTTCGAGTGAAGTCAGGCGTCTGGCCCCGAAAACCTACGTCTACCTTGACGGCCTTTACGGCCGCAGGGTTTCCGCCGGCATCGAGATCACCGGCATTGGCGTTCAGGAGACTCAGGATGAATCACAACGGTAACGCTTACGGCATGCGCGACCTTGCCCTTTGGGTCGCGCTCTATCGCATCGCTCTCGGCATCATGTGGCTGCAGATGGCGCTGCAAAAGGCTCCTTGGATCCTTGATCCGGAAGGTAGACCTTTCGGCTGGCTCTACGGCTACATCTGGAAGGAAATCAACCATCCGACTTTCGGCTTTTACACCGCCTTTCTGCAAGCGGTGGTCCTGCCTAACTTCACCGTTTTCGGTTTTCTGACGTTTGTTACCGAAATCGTCATTGGTCTGTCCCTCGTATTCGGTCTCTTCGTTCCTCTCATCGGCGGTCTTGGGGGAACGCTGATGCAGACCAATATCATGTTAGGAAGCTACAGCATTCCGGGGGAATGGTTTTGGCTGTGGCCGATGCTAATCGGCAGCCACATCATCTTCATGATGGGCCGGGCGGGGCGACGGTTGGGCCTGGACGCTGCGATCGTGCGATCCTTGGAGCGGCCAAGCCGCAACGGGAAGTTTCGCAATCTCTTGCCCTATGTCGTGTGAAGTAGATGATTCAGAGCAAGAAACTCTGGTTTATCGGCCTTATTTCCCTGGCCGTCTACGGAATGAATTTCCGGCTCGGCGACTTCCTGTTGCAAACAGGACTCGTCAGTGCCGCACCCGACCCGTTCCTTAGCTACCTGGCCCAGATCCTGCCGCTGAGTGGTCTTTATTTTTTGGCGATTCGGATCGCAGGACAAGGGGCAAAAGACAGCAAGCAGGAAATCTTCACTATTTTGTTTTTTGCGTTTCTGTTTCGCACGGCGCTCGTTCCCCTTGACCCGGCGCTTTCGAGCGATGTTTATCGCTATCTGTGGGAAGGCAAAGTTCAGGCCGCGGCCGGGATGAACCCATATGTTCATCCGCCCGCGGACGATCAACTCGCATTTCTGCGCGACGAGGAAATCTATCCTTCGATTAACCGAAAGGAGTCGCCGACCATCTATCCAGCCGGGGCGCAGCTTTTCTTCGCTGCGATGTACCGGGCAGGCGTCTATAGTCCTCAAGGGTTCAAAGCCCTTGCCCTCGCTGCCGACGCTGCCACGCTGCTCTTGCTCTACTTGATTCTCAAGCACCTCGGCCTCTCTACAAGCCGCATTCTGATTTACGCCTGGAACCCGCTGCTCATCTACGAGCTATTCCACAGCGGCCATCTTGAAGCGTTCATGATCCCTCTCATGGTCGGGTTCATATACCTTTTGCTCCGCGATCGGGTCGTTGGCGCAGGAATCGCCCTGGGGTTGGCGACCGCGGTAAAACTCGTGCCCGTCTTCCTGCTTGCGGCAGTGCCGCGCGGTCAACGGCTCAAGGTGTTGTTTCCTTGTGCCAGTGTTTTGGCCGTGGCCTATTTCTTTTATGCGAGCGCAGGCCCGAAGATAGTGGGATTTCTCCCGACCTATTTTTCGGACCCTTATGAGATCTTCAACCTCGGTATGATTCAGCTTGCCCTGCTGGCCCTGACAAAATTAGTAGCGCTCCCCCCCGTGTGGATTCGCTTTGCCCTCTTTGCTCTCTTCTTTGCCATCCTGACGGCTACGGCTCGGCTTTCAGTTGCGTCGCCGGTAGAGGTCATCGAGAAAAGCTACCTTGTCTTAAGTGCCTATCTTCTGCTCATCTTTCCAGCTTTTCATCCTTGGTATCTCTGCGCGCTCGTCCCGATACTCTGCGTGATCCCCTCGCGCGCCTGGCTCCTATTTTCGTCGCTGCTGCCCCTTTCCTATGTGAAATATCTTTCCGCTGACGGGACCATGCCGGTATGGGTGACCTCTGTACAATTTATTCCCTTGTATGCCGTGCTCGCTCTGGAGATTTTGAGCTCAAGAACCTCGAATGAGAGGAGACATCAGTGGCAACCGCTGCTCCAGCTGCCATATTCCAAATCATTCTAATCGCAGTGTATGTGTTGTGCCTTGGGGGTCTTTTTCTCTACGGAACGAATTGCTATGTCCTTCTCTTCCTGTTCCGCCGCAACCGCTCCAAAGGGCAGGATGAATATCGAAACCTCTTGGTGCAGTTCGAGAACTCCCCGTGGCGCAGTGATCTCCCCTTGGTCACGGTTCAGTTGCCCATTTACAACGAGCGCTACGTCATCCACCGTTTGCTCAAAGCCGCTTGCGCACTCGACTATCCACGGGATCGGCTGGAGATCCAGGTTCTGGATGATTCCACGGACGACACGGCGCAGATGGCCGCCCAACTC
Source organism: Binatia bacterium (assembly GCA_041618055.1). Taxonomy (GTDB): domain Bacteria; phylum Desulfobacterota; class Binatia; order UBA9968; family UBA9968; genus JBFJNS01. Next base: position 7,225 of record JBFJNS010000030.1, on the reverse strand, counting down.
GTAGCCGAATATCGGCAGCAGGGCATTGCCATCGTTCATCTACACAGGGCCAATCGGGTGGGCTTCAAGGCCGGGGCGCTGAAGGCGGGAATGGAAAAAGCGAACGGAGAATTCCTTGCCGTCTTTGATGCCGACTTTGTGCCGCCGCCCGAGTTTCTGCGCAAAACGATACCCTATTTTTTGGATCCCGGGGTCGGCATGGTGCAGGTCCGCTGGAGTCACATCAATCCGGATTCATCCTTTCTGACCTACGCTCAGTCAATTGGTATCGATAGCCATTTTTCCATCGAACAAGGGGCAAGGGCGTGGTCGGGGCTCTTCCTTAACTTTAACGGCACCGCGGGGATCTGGCGGCGACAGACAATCGTCGACGCCGGCGGGTGGCAGGCGGACACGCTCACCGAAGACATGGACCTGAGTTACAGGGCTCAGTTGGCCGGCTGGCGCTTGAAGTATCTCCTTGACGTCGCTTGCCCAGCCGAGCTTCCAGTCCATGTGAGCGCGTTTAAATCACAGCAATTTCGCTGGGCCAAGGGATCCATCCAAACGGCGCGTAAGATCATTCCTGAATTGCTGAAGGCCCGTTGCTCCTGGTTTGTGAAATATCAAGCGATTCTGCACATGACCCATTATTTCGTCCACCCGCTGATGCTGGCGACTGTCTTGCTTTCCTATCCGGCGCTCCTGCTCCAGAACTACGAGTTCAGGAGTTGGCTCCTTGGAGTCGCCTTCGTGTTGTTCTTGATGTCCACCCTCGGTCCGTCGGCGCTCTATGTCGCCGCCCAGAAGGCTCTCTATCCGGACTGGCGTGCACGCGTACGGCGAATTCCGCTCATGACACTGATCGGCACTGGCATCGCCCTGAACAATTCGCGCGCGGTGCTGGAAGGACTTTTCCTCTCCGGCGGAAAATTTATACGGACGCCGAAACTTGGCGTTATTTCCAGAGCCATGAGAAGCCAAGGGCGCAATGACTACCGCATCAAGCTCGATAAACTTCCCTATCTAGAATTGGCCATCGGTCTCTACGCGCTATTGAGCCTCAGCAAGGCGATGACCAGTGCGGCGGTGGTGATCAGTCCGTTTCTATTCATGTACACCTGTGGATTTTTCTATATCTCTCTAAGAGGAATTCGCGAATCGGGGAGGTGAGTGGCCACGTCAATTTAGATGGCTTTGCCGGGGGGCGCCCGTGGCAGCGGAGGACCGCAATGGAACACAAAGTAATCGAGAACGGCTCTTGCGTGCGCAAGCACTCACGGAGCCATCAGCCGCGCAAGTGGATGGTGGCGCCGATGGTTCTTCTTCTATTATTCACGTGGCAGTCTGATTCGCTGAGCCAGCGATTAGCGAAATCACCTTGGCCGACTTACCGCGGGGATTTCAAACGGACCGGACGAAGCGCATACAAAGGACCGTCGACGAACCAACTCCGCTGGGTGTTCTCAACGGGACTTGCGGAAAAGGAAGGGGGCATTGAAACAGATCCAGTCATCGGACCCGACGGAACGGTCTACATCGGCGCCAACAACGGAATATTTTACGCCCTGAACCCCGAAGACGGGTCGGTTCGGTGGGTTTTTCCCACGGACTTCGACACATTCGCCATCTACTCAAGCCCCATAGTGGACAGTCAGGGAGTCGTCTATTTCGGCGCCAAGGATGGTCATGTCTATGCGCTGAGGGCGCCGAAGCGCGGCATCCTGGGAGAATTACTTTGGTCTCTGAATCTCGGCACGACGATCCAGACCTCGCCAGCCTTCACGCCGGATGGGACCCTCGTAATAGGGGCGGATGATTGGGCTTACTACGGCATCACTCCGCCACAGGCCGACGGCGCGCCTAAGGTTAAGTGGCGCTTTCAAACCCAAGGCACGCTCATCACCTCGCCTGCCATCGATGCCGACGGAACGGTCTTCGTCGCGTCAATGGATGGCAAGGTCTACGCGCTCGAGCCGCCAAAGGAATCTGGGCAGCCGGTAAAGGTCCGCTGGAATTTCTCCTCCGGCGCGCGTGACGATAAGGGAGGTTTCGAGAATGCGCCTGCCCTCGACAACAAGGGCGTCCTTTATATCGGAGGAAACGACGGCATTCTCTATGCCATCGACACCAAGAGCGGCAAGGTCCGCTGGACATTCGATGGGGTCGCGCGCGCGGGATACAGAACGTACGCTATTTTTTCTTCTGCGGCCATCGGCCCGGACCGAATCATCTATTTCGGCGGCAAGAACGGCGATCTTTATGCCATTCGCGAGGAGCGCGGTTTCTTTAGCACCGGTCCGGAGGTTCTGTGGCGCTACCGGCTGGGACCCGGGATTCAGTCTTCCCCGCTCCTGGGAGCCGACGGCGTCGTTTACATTGGTGACGAACGCGGCACCTTCCATGCGGTGAAGCCGCCCGACTCGGGAGAGTGGGGAACAGCTTTATGGAAGTACGCAACAAAGGGAACATTGATCTCCTCGCCAGCGCTTGCGGCGGACGGCACTCTTTATGAAGGATCAATGGATGGAAAACTGTATGCTTTCCGAGCGGGGGGCGGTGGAGCCAGCGCAACGGGGGCCTTCTCCGGCACATGGTACGGCAGCTACCAGAGCGATCTCGTTTCGGGAAAAGTCCGGGCCGTTCTCAAACAAGAGGGAGCCCGGGTTTGGGCGGCGTGGTTTCTCGACGGAGCGGGGCGCGGTGAAGGACAGGGAGACGTCCAGGAAAACCGCCTGACCTTCTCGCTTCCCATAAAAAGCGCGCGCTGCCAGGGAACCGTCCGCGGCGCGGCCCGCAGAGACGGAAACGAGCTCAAAGCCGACATCCAAGTTGACAAGTGCGGCGGGAAAGTTCTAACCGGCAAGATATCGTTGCGCAAAGGCGATCACTAGTTCAACTTCATCATTGTGGAAGTTGAGCTGAGCTTCTAAACCCGCCCTATTGACGTGATTTCCATCGCAGAAGCAATCATTAGAGTCAGTTGGTTCGACCCGCGCCCACCTTCCCCAAAGTTTTTGGTCCGGGAGATCAAATTGGGCTTGATCCCGGCCGACCGTAGTCTCCAAAGGCTGACACATATGCAGTGTTTGGAGAAAAGGTGTTTCGTTGTTAAGCACTGAGAAAAGTTATACCACCGTTATTTTGAAACTGTCGAGCGACAAAGATTGACCGATTGATTTGATAGCTCGGCAAAAGGACAATAGATGCAGACCGTATTCAGCCACATCATTCAGAAGCGGTTCTCCCAAGTAAACGAAGACGTGGCGACCGACGCGCTCGCTTACATTCTCGAATCCAGCGAGTCCGCGCGGAATGGAATGATGAAGCTGCTTCGGGGGATTGTCCCAGATCTTCCGGAATTACGATTTAAAACCCAACAAACCGAAGGTACGATCCGTCCCGACAGGTGGGGTTTTGCTGACAACCAACCGTGTGTTTTCGTTGAGAACAAGTTTTGGGCGGGTCTCACAGACAATCAGCCGGTCTCGTATCTCAAGCAACTCGCCGCCTACCCACAAACAACTGTGCTTCTTGTCATCGCGCCTGCGGCGCGCGAACAGACGCTATGGCGGGAGTTGAACCATAGACTTCCAGCCGAGGGAATCTCCACAACTGCGCGTACTGCGGCCGCCGCAGTGCCATGCTCGGTGGACACGCAACTTGGACCAGTCCTTGCGCTCACGTCGTGGAACAACGTCTTGTCCGTATTGGAACGTGAGTGTGCAGACGACCCGAGAGCACGTGGAGACTTGATCCAACTCCAGGCGCTATGTGACTCGACAGACGCGGACGCATTCGCGCCCGTGTCGCGTGCAGAGATCACAGACCAACGTGCGCCGGCATTCATTATCCAACTCGGTGCAATCGTTCAGGCCGCCATTGACCTCGCTGTCACCCAGAAAGCCTTCTTCATCGGCGGTCTTCGTCCGCAAGCGTCGTGGGAAAGAATCGGGCGCTATGTACGCGTCTCAGCTGACGCCTCCGGGGGAGCCGGTGCGTGGTTTGGAATACACTTCGGTCTCTGGAAGGCTCATGGAACAACGCCCCTCTGGCTCATCTTCGACGACATCAACTTCGGCCGAGGTCAGGAAGTTCGCCCACTCATTGAAACCTGGGCCACACAGTACGGGATTCTGACGGCAACGAGCGATCGCGATATTGCCATTGCTCTGGAAATCCTTGAGGGAGAGGAGAAAGACGCAGTCATTCGTTCGCTGGTTGATGATATCAAGCGGGTTGCGGCTGTGCTGGAAGGTCTGCCGCGACAGACGCGACCAAATGATCTGCAGGAGGGTAATCATGAGACTCCCACCTCAACTCAAGATATTCGTCGACGTGAACGCTTGGACGTTCGCTACGACCTACGCCGAGACATGGCCACACGAGTACATCGTCCGTGATCGAGTCAACGAAAAACTCTTTTTGTCGCTGGTCAGATACATTCGGAAACACGGATATGAAGGTAAATTCTACCGCAAACCAATCACATACTTCGATGAAGACGGAATGGTTTATTGGACGATGGGAGCACCTATTGAGGAAACAACTATAGTAAACCGATGCCCGAAAGAGCAGACATACGAGTACCGTCTGAAACATGACACACTCCCAAAGTCCAAATGAACGATTGCCGAACAAAGCGCTGCACTGGCTATAGGGTCAAGTATGGAGTTGACTAGTTACTGCCTGCTGTAGTAGGTGTCAACCATGTCCCGTCCACTGCGGATTCAGTTTGCCGCCGCCGTCTATCACGTCATGAACCGGGGAGCGGCAAGACAACCGACCTTTCGGGGCACCCCTGACTATCAAGCGTTTCTGGACACGGTGGCCGAAGCTCATGGGCGCTGGAGCATTGAGGTGTTTGCCTATGCGCTGATGCCGAACCACTATCACCTGTGTCTGAGAACCCCGAAAGGGAATCTTTCCCGGGTAATGCGCCACATCGATGGGCTCTACACCCAGCGGTACAATCGGCGCCATGGGCGCGATGGCGCGCTGTTTCGGGGCCGCTACAAGGCGATTGTTATTGATGCGAATGAATATCTGGCCGCGGTAGTGCGCTACATTCATCTAAACGCCGTGGAGGCGGGAGTTGTTGAGATGCCCGAGGATTATCGCTGGGCAAGCCACCGTTATTACGTTAAGGTCAAAGGGGTGCCGGGTTGGCTCAATGCCGAGGCGGTGCTAGAGCAGATCGGAGACCGACGAGGGTTTCATGAGTTTGTGTTATCGGGCAACGAGGAGTCGTTGGAGAGGTATTATAGAGCGGCCCGTCAGAGTCCGATCTTAGGGAGCGAAAGGTTCCTGGAACGAGTAAGAGAGCCGGGTGGGAGAGGCACTCGGGAGTACGCACGCTATGAGCGGCGAATCCTTCAGGCGGCGCCGGAGCACGTCATCGGCGAAGTGGCTCGGCGGTACGGAGTAAGCCGGGAGGAGATCTTAACAGGGAAGAGGGGCCGGGAGAATGAGGCGCGCAAGGTGGCGATGTATTTGGTCAAGCGGTATTGCGACCGGACGCTATCCGAAATGGCGCGATACTTCGGAACGGGGAGTTATTCTACAGTGAGTTGGAGCTGTCGGGCGATAGAAACCAAGATGGCCAAGGAGACGAAGTTCAGAGATCGGATTGACAAGATCGCTGCTAGTATTAATCAACTCCATACTTGACCCCTTCGCCCCCTTCGCCGGACAGCAAAAAGCGCCGGTCGTTCCTCGCTCTGCTTTTTGCTGCCGATGATGCGAAACGTTATGCCGGTTTGACAGGTGTCACGCACCGCATTACACTGGATATGTGATCAGGACCTTTGCCGACAGGCATACGGTGGAGTTGTACGAGACAGGAAAATCAAAACGGTTTCCCGTGGAAATTTGGAAAAGAGCGTTGCGAAGGCTGGAATATCTTGATTTGGCAATGCACCTGGACGATTTGAAGGTTCCCCCAAGCAACCGCCTCCATAATTGGAAAGAGACCGGGCAGGTCAGTATTCTATCTCTGTAAACGATCAGTGGCGTGTTTGCTTCCGATTTGTGGATGGCGATGCTTATGAAGTTGAGTTGACGGATTATCACTGACGCGAGGTGTAGCATGAGCGTCCCCAACAAAAGAGAGAGAAAGATCCGCCCCACCCATCCCGGCGCGATGCTGCGTGAGGATTTCTTGCCAGACTATGGCCTAACAGTTTCGAGCTTTGCTAAAGCTCTTGGAGTTTCTCGCCAGACGGTGAACGAGTTGCTCCGGGAACGGCGTGCCTTAAGTCCTGAGATGGCGCTGCTTCTCTCGCGTTTATTCGGCAACAGCCCTGAGTTTTGGTTGAATGCTCAGCGAGCGGTCGATCTCTGGGAGGCGGCAAGAAACATTAAAGGCAAGATTAGCCATATTTCGCCATTAAACGCTGCATAGCCCGCCGCTTGAGCCGATGGCGAGATTCGGCAATGCATGATTCACTTTCTGATAACGGGTCAGCAGCATAACGTTATGTGGCAAGAAGACCATGGCGCTGAATGACCTCGAGAGGAAGCGAGTCGAGAAGGCAGTTGGGGCGTTTGTGGAGAAGTGTCGTCCCGCGCCACACATCCGCCCGAAGCTCGATTTCGGGTTCCGCGTCTCAGGTCAGAGTGTTGAACTGTTCGAGATTCGTCCACAGTGGGACCGGCCGGAGGTAAAGCGTGAGAGTTCCTTCGCCAAAGCCACTTTTGTCCGAACTCAAGGTATTTGGAGAGTGTACTGGAAGCGCGTCGATTTGAAGTGGCACCGCTACGAACCCGAGTCGGAAGTCGCGGCTATCGAGGATTTTCTGGCCGTAGTGCAAAAGGACCAGTTCCGATGTTTCTTTGGGTAGGCTTGCTACATCACCTGGTGCCCCACTCGGACGCGCTGGAAGCGCCGCGCTATCATCAACCGTCGTGCACCGCGCGCCGCTGGGCTCCTCGTTACGCTTTTTAGCTCACAAATCCCTCTGGATAACTTCCGTTTTCAAACACTGGCCCACGTGGTAGAAAATATTATGCGGAAAAGTTTTCACATGCAATCCGCGATCTATTCGCATTCAGTAACTGAGAAGGCCTTCGTCCTCGGTGAGCTCGGAATTGCAGTTTGCAAACCTCAGATTTCACTTGGAACGTGAAGGATCCGGCTTGGAGATATCGCGTAGCATAGAGCCTTAAGGTTTCCATGAGCGTCGCACTCATCATCCCGGCCCTCAATGAAGAGGAATCTCTGCCTCAGGTTTTGCGGCAGGTTCCG
>JBFJNS010000029.1:0-12307 GCA_041618055.1 Binatia bacterium | reverse complement strand
GTTCAAGAATCCAGATAAGTAAACTAACAGGAGTCTCGGCTGGGAGTGAAGGAAGCACGACGGCAACCATATCATTTGCTGACAAGCATTCCATTTCCAGAAATGCACCCTGAAGGGTGCATTTCTTTTTTCTGCTAATTGAGGGAGAAAAAGTTGCGTGCACAGATTGAAATTTTAGCCTCGCTGCAGACCGTGGATCGTGAAATAAGGGACCAAACCGGTGCTAAGAAAGACCTGCTTGCAGAACTCGAAAGCAATGAGAAAGAGATTCAAGCGAAGGCAGGGGAAATTGAGCGGTTAAATGCGGCCTGCGCGGAGAAGGAGAAACAACGGCAGGAGAAAGAGCGCGTTTTGCAGGACGAAGGCAGAAAAGCCATGGATAAGCGCATGCGCATGAACCGCATCAAAAACATTAAGGAATTGCAGGCGCTGCAACGAGAGATAGATCAAATCCGGCAAAATAACGGAGTGCTCGAGGAAGAGTTGATTCAAATCCTGGAGGAAATCGATACTCTCAAGGCCGAAATTCAGGCTAAGAAAGAAGATCTCGGTTCGGTTCAGGAAGAGTGGGCGCAAAAACAGCAAACATTGCAGGCGCAGATTTTATATATTGATCAGGCTGTCGCTGATGCGTCGGCGCGGCGGAAAGACATCGCCGCGCAAGTTGCGGGGGATTTGATCTCGCGCTACGAACTGATTTTCGCCCGGCGCGGCGGTACCGCTGTGGTGGAGGTTTCTGGGGGTATTTGTCAGGGCTGCTATATGAATATTCCGCCACAACTCTGGAATGAAATTATCAAAAGCGAAAAGATCAATTTGTGTCCAAGCTGCCAACGCATTCTTTACCGCAAGCCTGTCGAGCCTCAGGAAAACGTAAGTATGAATGGCGGCAGGTAATGTTGCTCCAGGGTTCCTGGAGTTTGGATACCGCAGTCGCCCCCAAGCCCATCGGTAATTTTTCCTGGTCTGAAGTTGGCGCACGGAGGCATAGTCCCAAGCTCGCCGATTCATTGGCTTTGGCGCTTTTAGAGGGAGCGAGGATTTCTTGCAGTGCCGCAACGTAATGGAATGGCGTTATCTTGCATGTGGAATTCGAGCCGGTGAGCAAAACGCAAGAAGAAAGTCTTCTCATGGTTGACGGAGCGGCAAGGGGGAATCCGGGTGAGGCAGGCTGTGGGGCGGCAATTTGCGATGTCGATGGAACCGTTGTCAAAGAGATGAGCCGTTACCTCGGGCGTGCAACGAACAATGTCGCGGAATACGAAGGCCTGTTGATGGGCCTTGAGGCTTTGCTCGAGATGGGGCGAAAAAAAATCGTGGTGCAAAGCGATTCGCAATTGCTGGTGCGCCAATTGAATGGCGCGTATCGAGTCAAAGATGAAAAATTGAAAGTCCTATTCAGCAAGGCTGTCGGATTGCTGCGTCAGTTTGACAGTTGTCGTATAATTCATGTACCCAGGGAGCGCAACAAGCTGGCCGACCGACTGGCAAATCAGGGTATCGACATTGCGCTCACAAGAGGTTCCTTCGGCTAAAGTGGATCAAGCGATCGCCCCTTGCCGACCCGAGCTTCGAGCTCGCGCAAGGGGAGGAAAGTCCGGACTCCACAGGACTGGGTGGCCGCTAATGACGGCCCCGAGTGATCGGGGGAAAGTGCCACAGAAAACACACCGCCCGTCATTCGTGATGGGTAAGGGTGAAATGGCGAGGTAAGAGCTCACCGGTCCATCAGTGATGGTGGACGCATGGTAAACCCCACCCGGAGCAAGACCAAATAGGAGGATTGGGTGGTCCGCCCAAGATCCTCGGGTAAGGTCGCTCGACCCCGTGAGCAATTACGGGGCAAGATGAATGATCGCTGTGACTCGTATTGCGAGTCATTACAGAATCCGGCTTACCGATCCACTTTAGCCTTCTCTTACCCGCCCGAACTACCGACTCAACGACTCTTTGGTTGTATCTGATTTGTCAGAAGGTCCTGTCCCGCGCAAAAAATTTCCCGTGCCAAGTGGGATTTTATCCCACCAAGTTCCAGTTCCGTCCATTGACACCCCGGCGAAGCCCTTACCGGCCTAATGCCCGATATATGGGGGTTAAGGGTTAGGGCCCCTTCAACATATCGAATAGACCCAGCAAATCTAAGAAAAATCCTTAAAAAACCGTAAGAAATTTATTGACAGATATTATTGATGAAGCTATAAGTGGCGCTTAGGTGGGGAAAAGTGGGAGAGATTCCCATAGAAACCCTATTTATGCGATAAACCCTATGTTTCGTGGCACCTTCGAACATACCCTCGATGGCAAGGGACGTTTGAGTATCCCATCCAAGTTCCGCGAAGTCTTGCTCGACAAAGGGGATGACCGAATCATGATCACCAAGTTCATGATTGAAGGGATGAGATGCCTCGACGTGTATCCGCTGGATGAATGGTTGCGATTCGAGGAGGAAATCAGAAAAAAACCAAGATTCGATCGGCGCATGGTGCTCTTTCAAAACTATTATATCGCGGGAGCTACCGAATGCGCCGTCGATAAACAGGGCCGCATTTTGATTCCGCCTTCTATGCGTCAGTACGGAAACCTCAAGCGCAATGTCGTGCTTGTTTCCGCTCTGGAAAAATTCCGCGTCTTGGACCGAGAGGCCTGGAAGAAGATCTGCGCCGACGCTGAAGAAAAGCTAATGCAGGACCCCGATTTTCTCGGCGATTTGGGTTTCTAGGACTAGGGGAAACGGTGCACCCCTTGGCGGATGAAAGGAGACAGAGGCATGCTGCCGCGAAAACCGATTCAAGATATTTCCGTGATCGATGTGACCGGCGATATCGATTTTCGTGAGATGATACGAATCAAAAATGTGATCGGTGGCCTGATTGAAAAAGACCGCATCAAAGTGGTTCTCAATCTCAAGGCCGTGGATCACATCAACTATCTGAGCATCGGTGTATTGCTTGAGCGGCTCAAGTTACTTAGGAATCTCAATGGGGATCTGAAGCTTTCGGGGATGAGTCCGTTTTTGAGAGACATCTTTAAGGTCGTGGGTATGGATCGCTTCTTTGAAGAGTACACCTCGCTTGAAGATGCCATTGAAAGCTTCGATGATGACTGGGAGGGAGACACGACGAGTCATTAGAATTGGCGATGGAGTTTACGCACGTTCCGGTCATGGTTCAGGAGGTGATTAGTTTTCTGAAGCCGGGACCGGGCAAACGGTACCTTGACGGCACTCTCGGAGGGGGAGGTCACGCAGAGCAGCTACTTATACACAGCAGCCCCGACGGGGAATTATTAGCGCTGGATCGAGATGAGGAGGCAATCGCCGCGTCGCAAGCGCGGCTGCGCGCCTACCGAGACCGATTGAGGGTCCACCAGGCGAATTTCGAGCAGGCGATAGACATCCTGGCCCAGTTAGGATGGCGCCAAGTCGACGGCGTGGTGCTGGACTTGGGGGTGTCTTCGCTCCAGATCGATCAGCCAGAGCGCGGATTCAGTTTTCAATCGCATGCTAGGTTAGATATGCGCATGGATCGTCGTCAATCCCTGGACGCGTACAATTTTGTTAACACCTTCTCAGAGGCTGAGATTGAAAAGGTTCTGAAAGAGTATGGCGAGGAACGCCAGGCGCGTCGCATTGCTCTTGCGATCGCCGCGGAGCGTCGAAAAAAGGCCATTGAAACCGCCGCGGATCTCGCGGAGATCATTGTTCGCGTCAAAGGGAAGCGAAGCCGGGGTCCTCATCCGGCCACGCAGTGTTTCCAGGCGCTGAGGATCGCTGTCAATCGAGAGTTGGAGAGTCTGAGGCGTTTTTTGACGGACGGCTATCAGTTGCTGCGGCCCGAAGGGCGCATGGTCATTATTTCCTTTCATTCGCTTGAGGATCGCTTGGTCAAGGGCGCCTTTCGCCAATGGAGTCGAGAATGCCTTTGTCCACCTCGGACGCTCCAATGCCGCTGTGGCTGGAGCCAAAAGGTTCGGTTATTGACGAAGAAGCCGCTGCGCCCCGGTCTGGAGGAGTTGCAGGCCAACCCTCGGTGCCGTTCCGCAAAGCTGCGAGCCGTAGTGAGAGTTTAGAAGCATTCATGGCCAGACCGAACCCTTCCAGCGCGCGGGGTGCGCTTCGAACGAGGATAGAACAGCCCTCGCGCCGACCGCGGAAGCAAAAGCGGGCTCCGCTGGCATTTTACGTTGTGGGTCTGTGTCTTGTTGGGTTGGTGTGGTTCCACGTTTGGCTCCGCTTGCAGGTCGTACGCATGGGCTACGTGCTTTCAAGCACAACGAAACTGCATAGGCAAATTGAACACGAGAATAGGGAATTGAAGGTCGAGTTGGCGACGTTGACTTCGCCAGATCGGTTGGAGGTGATGGCGCGGAGAAGATTGGGACTTGTACCTCCAGAGAAAGGTCAGGTAATTGTTTTGCCATGAGGTCGTTGTCTCGTGCGAATAGGGTTCGTCTTGGCGTGACTAAGATTCTATTCCTGGTTGCGTTCTTGATTGTCGGCGGGCGTGCGTTCCAACTGCAGATTCTTCAAGGCGAGAAACTCAAACGACTCGGAGAGCGGCAGCATCTCAAAGAGTGGATTGTGCTTCCAAAGCGCGGTGCGGTCTTCGACCGGTCGGGAGAACCGCTCGCTTTGAGTTTGGAGGCTCAGTCGGTTTACGCGCGCCCCCGTCGTATTGTGGACCTTGGTGCTGTCACCCGGGGCCTTTCACAAATCTTGCATCTTCGCGTTGCGGATGTGAAGCAAAAACTCGACACGGACAAACCCTTTGTCTGGATCAAGAGACAAGTCACGCCGCGCGAGGCAGAACAAATCCAGGCGCTCAATGCCGAAGGTATCGGCATGTTCTATGAGCCGCGCCGTTATTATCCACAGGGCCAAATGGCGGGACAGCTTCTCGGTTTTGTTGGGCGAGATTCTGAAGGCCTGGAAGGGTTGGAACTGCGCTACAACGATTATATCCGCGGCGAACCAGGATCTTCAGTCACCGAACGGGACGCGCTGGGGCGACGAGTGCTAGTGCAGGGGGTGACCGGAGTGCAGATTCCGCCCGGGGGAGACATTCACCTCACACTGGACACTTCGATTCAGCACCTGACCGAAAAAGAGCTCGAGGCCACGATCACGAAATACCGGGCCAAGGCTGGGGTGGCCATTGTCATGGACCCCGGCACTGGAGAGGTCTTGGCGTTGGCCAATTACCCATCGTTTAATCCCAACAATTTCTCACAGCAATCCTCACAGCAGAAACGGAATAGGGCAGTGACGGACACATACGAGCCAGGCTCTACGTTTAAGACGGTTCTCGCGGCTGCTGTTCTGGAGGAAGGCGTTGTGCATAAAAACGATCTCTTTTTCTGTGAGAACGGGAAGTATGCCTATGCGGGAAGGATCATTCACGACACGCACCCTCATGGCTGGTTGCCGTTTTACAAAATCCTGCAGGTGTCGAGCAATATCGGATTTACCAAGGTCGCCGACAAACTCAAGAAGGAACGCTTTTTTAAATATATTGAGAAGTTCGGCTTCGGTCGGCCGACCGGCGTCGATATGCCGGGCGAAGTGGCCGGTTTGCTGAGGCCGCCGCCGGCATGGTCGGCCATTGATCTCGCGACTCATGCGTTTGGCCAGGGAATCTCCGCCACGCCCATCCAAATGGTGACCGCTTATGCGGCCATCGCCAACGGCGGTTTTTTGATGCGCCCTTATGTGGTGCGCCGCGTCGTGAGTCCGAAAGGGGAAATTTTATTGGAAAATCAGCCGCACGTCGTGCGCCGTGTGATTTCTGAAAAAACTGCCCGTGGGTTGGCGGCGATGCTTAAGGGGGTGACCAACGAGGGGGGTACCGGGGTGATGGCGAGCGTAGAGGGCTTTGAAGTTGCAGGTAAAACGGGCACTGCACAAAAGGCGGATCTAGTTCATGGGGGTTATGCCGCCCGACGACACGTCGCTTCATTCATCGGTTTTGTGCCCGCAGATGAGCCTCGCCTGGTTCTCATGGTCCTCGTGGATGAACCCGAACTCAACGTCTACGGTGGGGTGGTCGCCGCCCCCGCGTTTCGCAACATTGCGCGAGGCGCCTTGCGCCATTTCGCCGTTGCTCCTGATAAAGCGGATGTAATTCCGACGGCGATCCGCGAAATGGATGGTTCCAAACAGCCCATGCCAAAAAAGGCAGATGGCATTGCTGCGGCAGGAACTCCTGGGGCAGCTCCGGATTTCGTTGGCCTTAGCCTCCGTGAGGCGGTAGAAAAGGCGCGCCATCTCAACTTGAAGGTGAAAATGCACGGTAATGGCTACGTGGTAAAGCAATCGCCGGAACCGGGGAGGCATTGGAACGACAACGAGATTCTCGTTCTCAACCTCCGAGGTTGATGGATATGCGTCTGGGGGAGTTTTTGCCTCTGCACGAAATCGAGGACAGCGAGGGGGATTTTGACCAGGAGGTGACGGGGCTGACGTACGACTCCCGCGACGTGACTCGAGGCAAAGTTTTTTTCGCCGTTTCCGGAGAAAAACTTGACGGTCATGACTTCGTGCCCGAAGGGCTGAAACGTGGCGCAGTAGCCGTTGTGGTTGAGCGGAAGGCGGCTTGGCCCGTTGGTACGACTTGGATTCGCGTTAACAATGTTAGGGCCGCTATGGGATCGTGGGGAGCTCATTTCTTCGGCCGCCCCAGCAGTCGCCTGAAGCTTGTGGGGATTACGGGAACCAATGGCAAGACGACAACAGCCTTCCTGGTGGAATCGATGCTCTCGGCAGCGGGGTGGAACCCGGGGCTCGTTGGCACGATCATTTATCGTTATCAAGAAAAAGAGATTGCGGCGCACCACACGACACCGGAATCGTTGGATCTGCAAGCGCTGTTGGCTGACATGGAGCGGGCCGGCATCAAGTCTGTGGTCATGGAAGTTTCGTCCCATGCGCTGGTGCAAGAGCGAGTCCGCGGCATCGATTTCGATGTCGGCTTGTTCACCAATCTTTCACGCGATCACTTGGATTACCACGTAGACATGAACGATTACTTCTCGGCCAAGAGCCGGCTCTTTACGGATTATCTGCCGCGCAGTGCCAAATCGGAAAAGACGGCGGTGATCCATGGTGATGATCCGAGAGGGCAGGAGCTGATAAGCCGATCGCAGCGCGCCGGTTTGACGATCTGGAGCTACGGGCGCAACGAAAAGTGGGACATCCACCCGTTGGAGGTCGAGAGCGATGTCCATGGCCTGCGGGGAAAAATTCATGTCAGAGGCAACGTTATCAATTTTTCGTCAAGGCTCATCGGCAGCTATAATTTGGAAAACATCTTGGGCGCAGTGGGTGCTGCTTGCGCTTTTAAGTTTCCGCCGGACGCCATACGCGCGGGGATCGAAAGGCTCAGCAACGTGCCGGGAAGGTTAGAGAAGATCGAGAATGATCGTGGAGTCGCGGTCTTGGTTGACTATGCCCACACGCCCGACGCCCTTGAAAAGGTCTTGCGCGCAGTTCGTCCGTTAACACAAGGACGGCTGTTTGTCGTTTTCGGTTGTGGCGGGGATCGGGATCGCGGCAAGCGGCCCCTGATGGGGGAGATTGCGGCGCGCCTTAGCGATCTAGTGGTTTTGACCTCCGACAATCCCCGCACCGAGGAGCCGGGACGGATACTCGTCGAAATAGAAACTGGGGTGCGCAAGTCCGGGTGCGCCCGATTGGAGCTGCCGCCGTTCCGGGATGCGCAACAGGCGCTTCACCGTGGCTATGTCATCGAAGAAGACCGGCGCAAAGCGATTGCCTGGGCCTTGAATTGGGCGCGGCGCGGCGATGCCGTTGTCATCGCAGGTAAGGGGCACGAAGATTATCAGATCCTCGGAACAAAAAAGATTCATTTTGATGACCGGGAGGTCGCCAGAGCGGAATTGAGCCGCAGTGATGAAGCCTAGCAGACCCGACGATGGCATGGACCCAGAACGAAATCATGGAGGCAACTAGCGGCAGCCTGCGGAGCCAAGGACGAAAGACGCGTTTTGGCGAAATTGTGACGGACTCGAATAAAGTTAAGAAAGGATCCGTTTTTGTCGCGCTCAAAGGCGAACGCTTGGATGGCCATCGGTTTGTCGGAGATGCGGTTGCCCGCGGCGCGGGCTGTGTGTTGGTTCACCGGCGTTGGCATGGTCCTGTTGCCAGAGACGCGACGGTGATCCAAGTGACCGACACCCTCCGAGCGTTAGGAGATTTGGCTCACTTTCGGCGCCGGCGCTATGCGCCCCAGGTGCTGGCCGTTACCGGTTCAAATGGCAAAACCACGACGAAGGAAATGCTCGCCTCCATGTTAGAGCGGGGCGCTCTCCACGGGGAGCCGCTCAAAGGAAAAGTGTTGAAGACCAAGGGCAACTTCAACAACCTGGTGGGTTTGCCCCTAACGCTGCTTGGTCTTCGAAGACGACACCGGGTCGCGGTCGTCGAGATGGGCACAAACCGACCGGGTGAGATCCAGCGTTTGGCGCAAATTGCTGCTCCGGACATAGGCATCATCACCTCCGTGGCACCAGCCCATCTCGAAGGGCTGAGAAGTCTGGCAGGTGTGGCCAAGGAGAAAGGTGCGCTCTTCACGGCGGTACGCCCCGGTGGTGCAATCGCCGTGAATTTGGATGATCCGTGGGTGCGCCGACTTGCGAAAAAATACTCTGGTAGGAAAATAACCTACGGCAAGGGGGGCCAGATACGAGCGGCATCCGGGGCTTCCCTTTGTTCCGACGGGATGCGATTTACACTGTGCCTGGGTCGTCGCCGACGTCGTGTTCACCTCCATTTCTTAGGTCAACACAATATCGCGAACGCCGTCGGCGCCGCGGCGATCGCCTACGCCTTCGGGGTCGATGCAGCCGTCATTCGTGACGGCCTTGAGAGCGTGAGACCCCATGCGATGCGGAGCCAAGTTGAGAACTGGCGCGGCATTGGAATTATTAACGACGCTTACAACGCCAATCCGGCGTCGATGGAAGCTGCGCTTCGGACTCTGTCCCAAATCCCGTGCCGCGGACAGAAGATTGCGGTCCTCGGAGACATGTTCGAACTCGGGAAATCGGCGCGCAATGAGCACGTACGACTCGGAATCATGGTCGCTCATGCTCGTATCCAGGGTCTTTATCTCCTGGGCAATCAGGCCAACGAGGTGAAAAAAGGCGCCCTTCGAGGAGGCATGAAACCGGACCGGGTCATGATTGGGACAGATCACAAGGACCTGGCGCTGCAGCTGCGGCGCCAAATTAGAAAAGGGGATTGGATTCTGGTCAAAGGTTCTCGAGGCATGACGATGGAAAAAGTTCTCGAGGAGTTAAAGGGCTAGCCCTAAGGATATTCAACGTTGCTTTATTACGTACTTTACCCGCTGCACACGAGTTACTCAGGGTTTAACGTGTTTCGCTACATCACCTTTCGTGCAGCCATGGCGGCGCTACTGGCGCTTACCGTCTCTTTTGTCCTGGGGCCCTGGTTGATCCGTTCCTTGACGGCCAAACAGATCGGCCAGCACGTTCGCGACGACGGTCCGGTTTCTCACTCGGTCAAAGCCGGAACGCCCACGATGGGTGGGGCGCTCATCATTCTCGCGCTGTCGCTCTCTACCCTGATGATGGCGGATGTCGTAAACCCGTACGTTTTACTCGCCCTGTTTGCGACGGTCGGCTTCGGTGCGGTGGGATTTGCGGACGATTACTTGAAACTCACCCGCAAGAACAGCAAGGGACTGCCGCCGCGGGGCAAGTTGCTGGGTCAATTTGGCGTGGCTTTGTGCGTTGCCGTGGCGCTTTACTATTACCCCAAGTTCAGCACCGAAATTGGCATTCCCTTCGTCAAAACCTATCGCCCCGATCTCGGCGTCTTCTACATTCCTTTCGCCATACTGGTCATCGTCGGTGCCTCCAACGCCGTGAATCTCACCGATGGGCTCGATGGGTTGGCCATAGGACCCGTGATGATCGCTGCGGGGACATACGCCGTGATCGCGTACGTGACGGGACATTTGAAATTGGCTGAGTATCTGCAGATTCCCTATGTCGCCGGTGTAGGTGAACTGAGCGTGTTTTGCGCGGCGGTGGTTGCCGCTGGGCTGGGATTTCTCTGGTATAACGCCTACCCGGCGCAGATGTTCATGGGCGATGTTGGATCGTTGGCCCTAGGGGCGGCATTGGGCGTGGTCGCGGTCATGACCAAGAACGAGATTCTGCTCATCATCGTGGGCGGCGTTTTTGTCATGGAGGCGCTGTCGGTGATTTTTCAAGTGGTTTCCTACAAATTGCGGCGCAAGCGCGTGTTTCTGATGGCACCGATCCACCACCATTACGAACTTAAAGGATGGAAGGAGCCTCAAATTATCGTCCGTTTTTGGATTCTTTCGTTTATCTGTGCGGTCGTTGGGCTGAGTACGCTGAAACTTAGATAAGATCCGCGATGATCGATGGAGCTCAAGGGAAAGAAAGTCATGGTCTTGGGCCTGGCGAGGACCGGCAGGGAAAGTGCCCGGTTCCTCGTGAATCAGGGGGCGCAAGTGCTGGTTAGCGACGTTCGATCAGAACACGAGCTGCAGCAGGAGATGACTGCACTCGCACAAATACCGATCCAATACCGCCTTGGGGGGGAAAGTCAAAGCTGGCTTGATGGTGTGGATCTTGTGGTGACGAGTCCAGGTGTGCCGGCGAGAAATCCTCTTCTCCAGGAGGCCGCCACTAGAGGCATCAAAATCTGGAGCGAGATCGAGCTCGCTTGGCATTTCCTACGCGCGCCTCTGGTGGCCATTACAGGGACGAATGGAAAAAGCACGACGACGACGCTCGTCGGGGAGATTCTCAAGGCTAGCGGCGCCCAGGTTTTCGTCGGAGGAAATCTCGGCGCGCCCCTCATCGGCTTCGTCGCCGACGCGTGGGATTGGGGGGTCGTCGAGATTAGTAGTTTCCAATTGGAGTGGGTCGAATCTTTCCGGCCCCGCATTGCGGTGCTGCTCAACCTGACGGAAGACCATCTTGACCGATATCCCGATTTCAGTGCTTATGGCCGCGCCAAAGAGAGAATATTCGCGGCCCAGCAGGAAGATGATAGCGCAATCCTCAACCGGGACGATCCCCTGGTTTGGGCTATGCGCCATCGGATTCGCGCACGTGTAGTGTCCATCGGATTTTCCCAGGTCAGCGAAGGCGTGTTTGCGACCGACAAGGAAATCGTCTGGCGGGACGGTCACAGGGAAGAAACCTTCCCGCTGGCTCGGGTTCAGATTCATGGCGTCCACAATGTTGAAAACATGATGGCTGCAATCGCGGCGGCAAAGGCCGCAGACGTTGCCCAACCGCCGATTCAGAAAGTGCTGGAGACTTTTCCGGGTCTGGAGCACCGCCTGGAATTTGTCCGGGAAAGGTGCGGGGTTCGCTACTTCAACGACTCCAAAGGGACCAATGTCGGTGCCGTTGTGAAGTCGCTGGCGAGTTTTACCTCACCCGTGATTTTGATTGCGGGGGGCGTTGATAAGGGGGGTGACTACGGAGTCCTGTCCGCAGTTATCAGACAGAAGGTGCGTCGGCTCGTTCTCTTCGGAGAAGCCAAAGAGATCATTGCCAAAGCACTGGGTCATCTGTCGGCGACGGTCGTCGTCGATGATCTAGAGGGCGCCGTGCGCGACGCCGCCGAGCACGCGCAGCCTGGAGAGGTGGTGCTGTTGTCGCCTGCATGCTCAAGCTTCGACATGTTCAACAATTACGCGGAGCGGGGCAGGGCATTCAAGAGCTTGGTGAATTCATTATGAGAGACGGTCTGGCGATGGATAAGTGGCTCCTGTTCGCTGTGGCCCCGCTGCTGGCGGTCGGGGTGACGATGGTACTGAGCACTAGTTACCTCTACTCCCAGGAGCGTTTCGCCGACGGTACGTACTTTTTCCGCAAGCAGTTGATTGCCGGCGGCGTCGGATTGGTGGGGCTCGTCCTATGTTCTTTGATACCGGCCTCTATGTATCGCCGCTTTGCCTATCCGTTGCTAGCCCTGACCGTCCTGGTTCTCGTCTTGGTCGTGATTCCTGGCATCGGCCTGTCGCGCGGCGGGGCCCGGCGCTGGTTGGCACTCCCCGGATTCGGTTTTCAACCAGCCGAGTTGGCGAAGCTTGCAGTCGTTTTTTATCTCGCTCACTCGATGGCCAGAAAAGACGAGCGCATGAAGACTTTTTCCGTAGGCGTCCTACCTCACTTGATCGTCGGGGGTGTCTTGATAGGCCTGCTGCTTCTGGAGCCGGATTTCGGCACGGCCTTGATCATGGTGGTGCTCCTCTACCTGATGTTGTTCATTGGTGGG
>JBFJNS010000028.1:0-12538 GCA_041618055.1 Binatia bacterium | reverse complement strand
CGCCGGTGTGCCTAATCTACGGCCGTGCGCGCTTCCAGCAGCACCATGCCTTTCAAGAGGTTCACCGCTTCGTAGAGCTCGTAATCCGAGGTCGCGAGCGCCTCGCGCTCGGTCTTGTCATCGTCTTTCTCGGAACGCCGCTTTACAACAGCCTATGGGCCCTGGGCCTCGGTCTCTTTGTCGCCTATTTCCCTTACGCCTTCAGAAACGCTTCGGGCTCCATTGTCAATATTCACAAGGAGCTCGATGAAGCGGCGTGGGTCCACGGCGCCAAGTGGCGGCATGTCTTTTTCAAAATTACCCTGCCGATATTGAAGCCATCGGTGGGCGGCGCGCTGTTCTACATTTTTATCGAGGCGATTCGTAACGTGGATGTCGCCATCCTGCTGACGTCACCGGGACATGAATACGGGCCGGTCACGCTTTTCGAGTATTTTCGCGTCGGACAATGGGCCGAGGCCGCGGCCGGAGGCGTTATTTATCTCATCATCCTGATCGTTGCCGTCTCGGTTGCCAAGTTCGCTTTCAAAATGAAGTTTAGTCTGTAAGGATTCGTCAAACGTTACATAAAAGACCAAAAACAGAGGGGGGTAAGGGCAATGCGAACTAGAAATTCGATGGCTGGCGCCATTGCGCTGTCAGCTGTTTTTTTTGTTGGCTCGATCGGTATTTCGGCAGATATGCCTTCTCTGCCGTCGATGAAAGAAGCCGCCAAGGACCTCAAGGGGGCGGCCGAGAAAGCGGTAGGAAAACAAGTTCAGAAAATTATCCCGAGCGCTGATCCTACTGCCAAAGCCGCCGCAGCCTTTGAAAAGGTGAGCAAGGAGCTTTATCCGAAGGCCAGGCAAGAAGGCAACTTGGTGGTCTACACAGTGTGGGATGTGGAACATATCCGGGCCATCACGGACGCGTTCATGAAGCGGTATCCCGGCATCAAGGCGACTTATTGGCAGGGGAGAAACCCGGAAATCATAACCCGGGTCCTGACCGAGTTTCGAGGAGGGCAGGCCAGTGTGGATGTCATCCTATCGGACAACGCCCCGCCGGTGATCCGGGCGGCCGGAGGTATTGCGTCCTATAATACCGTGCAGGGCGACGTACTCTATATTCATGATCCAACAATGCCCACGGTGAGCCTGCAGGTTCAGGCGCTAACGTACAACACCAAGAAGTTGAAAGAGGCTGATTTGCCTAAGACTTGGGAGGATGTTGCCAATCCCAAATATAAGGGAAATGTAGCCCTCGACGATCCGATGAGAGCCGGGCCCTTGAGTTCAATGTTGGCCGGTCTTCACGAGCAGTGGAAAGATGAGGCCCGGTTCAACAATTTCCTCAAGGGACTGAAGGCGCTGAAGGTTCCGGTGCACAAGAGCACCAGCGCGATGTTCCGCCTGGTAATTGCCGGGGAGTACTCTATTTGCATGCCGGCGCTGCTTCACGACGTGATCGAAGAGATGCATAAAGGTACTCCGGTGGGGTACGTGAAGTCCGTTCCTCCGGTTGTTTTTCCACGAACTGCCGCTATCTACGCAAAGGCTCCGAATCCGAATGCCGCCAAACTCTTCGCCGAATGGCTCATCTCCGAGGAAGGACAGCGGAGCCTCGATTCTGTCGGTAGGGAGACGTCCCGTACGGATTTCAAGTCGAAGACGTCGATTGAATCCGCTTATCCCAAAGGCACAAATCCTATTCCGGTAACGGACAAGCTATTCCTGGAGGATCCCAAGAAGTGGCTGGAGACTTATGTGAAGCCGGTTTGGGAAGGGTAGATGAAGCTCTGACACGAGCGTGGCTCAGGGGGGCTTGGGCGCCTCGAGCGCTCAAGCCCCTTTTCTATTGAAAATAAGGTTCCTTAAGTCGCACTGAGGATTGGAAAAGTGATTTTCCGTGTGTTAGTTTGAGGCGACCTGTTAAGGTTTTTGTGTCCCCCACGTTGAGACGCGCTGCGAGAGTTTCTCAAAAATTCTACGCGTTGTTTCTGGTGCGAGTATCCAGCGACGTTGGAGAGATTTTCTGCGGAGAGATGGCCGAGTGGTCTAAGGCGCACGCCTGCTAAGCGTGTGTACCTCAAAAGGGTACCGAGGGTTCAAATCCCTCTCTCTCCGCCACCATTTGGCGTTCGCCTTTTCCCCGAACTGCCTGTCCCTTCAGGCCAAACTTTTAATCCTCAAAACCACCACCTGTAATTCCAGCCAGGCAAACTCGCGCTAAGGCCCTCTTACTATCTGTCCTGGTTCCTCTCGCATTCCGGAAGATTATGAAACGAATGGCCCGATGGGCTGCGGGCGACGGCACGTCGGGAGTTTTCAGGCTACATCGAATTTCCCCAATTCTGCTTGACAGGCGTCCCCGATATGATACATGATATTACCCAAAGTGACGTATTGTTACGCCGAGTAACAAACACATGCCGGTTGAAATCGATGGAGTAAAGTATCTTGAAGCTGGCGAAATGCTGGAGCGCCTTCAAATCACGAGGCAGACTCTATGGCGCTGGCGTCAGAAAGGGCTGATTCCGAGGGGGCATAGGTACCGGGGGCGACAAGTTGTTTTCAGCCCGCAAGAAGTGTCGGCAATCGAGGAATACGCCAATCGAATTGAATCCATCGACAACTCCAACGGCGACCAATTGCGTCTTTTCAACGATCTCAAACCAAAGTCATGACCGCACAGGGAAAAGAAGTGCCTCAGCCTGTTGATGGCCTGCAAACGGCAGCCTCGCTCGACTTCGCTATTTTGAAGCGGGGTCTCCTGTGCAACTGGAAAGCGGTGGACCCAATACAAGCAAGGATATTGGGTGAGGTTTGGTGCATTCCGAGCGGATTCGTTCCCCTAGGCATTGCAGCTGGTCAGGTCGAACTCGGGGGAGATTTTGTCTTGGCCGGAAAAAAACATTGGCGGCTGTAATAATGCGCCGCTTACGGATGCATTTCTAACTTCGGAGATGCGGGAGTGGCGGAAGCGCGCGCGAATTTCGACCGGCGGCGCGGAGTGGGGGCTATAGTCAATAGTTGGAGCGCAGGGGGTTCAGCAGGGTTCGATATGTCGAATTGTTCGAAATATCGAGACACGCAAAAGAGGGAAGTGTGTTTTACTGTCAGAGCCTTATGCGCCGTCTTGACCGCGGTGGTGGTTGCCGCATCCGGCCCCGCGAGCGTCCAGGCTCAAGCTCAAAAATTCACGATTGCCGGTTCGGTTTTTGATGCGGACCGGCGCCTTGTTGGAAACGCAAAAATCATCATCAAGGATGTTTCCGGCAACATTGTCGCCGAGGCGGTTACCGATGCCGAAGGGCGTTACTGCCTGGAAAACCTCGCAGGCGGCCAGTACGAACTGATATTGCAGCCTCTGAAGACTGCGTTTCAAGGTGAGACGGTATTCGCCGCCGTTGGCCCTTCGGATCTTTCGGTCGACTGGATGATTTCGCCGTCGGCCAAAGCAATTGCCGTCGGTGCGCCGGGAACGGTAAGCTGTCAAGCTTTCACCTTGTCGCCGACGGCAAAAACAATACTCGGGGGCTCGTTTGCGAGCGCCTGGTTGGGTTCTTTGATTGCAGTGCTTATCGGAGTCTCCCGAAACAGGCGAACCACGAGTCCCTCTCAATAGGCGCAGATATGGCAAAGGCCAACCTTCAATCGTGGCACGGTGCGACAATGACCCGTCTCGATTCTTTGTGCCTCGCGCTTGTCTTTGCACTTTCCCTGTTTGGATGCGCAACCGCTGACTCCAATATTACCCTGAATGACGGCTCCGCCGCAGTCCCGCCGCAGTCATCTGAGGGATCGGCAACAGGCGCGACTTTTGCCGCAGACCAAGGCGATGTTGACAGACTGGTGCATCTTTGGAACATGCGCTCCAAGGAAAAAATCACCCCGGATTATCCCGTAGGGCGGGGCGACATCCTGGAGGTATCCGTTCCGTCCATCGAAGAGCTTCGCAGCCGTACCGTTAGGATTTCCGGTGACGGAACCATTTCCCTGCCGTTCATCGGCAGAACTCCGGTCGCGGGGTTAACTGAAGACGAATTGCAGCAAGCGCTCGTCGAGAGGTTGAAGAAGTACATGTACAACCCGCGGGTTGTCGTCTTTGTCAAAGAGTACCGCAGCCGGCAGGTGGCGGTGCTAGGCTCAGTGGTCAGGCCGGGGCTTTATAGCGTGACCAGCGGCACGGACACTATTCTAGACATGATATCTCAAGCCGGCGGCATCGCCTCAGGAGCGGATACTAGGATCTATTTGATTCCCGCCGAGCCGGCGGAGAACGGTAGCGTTAGAAAAATTACAGCAACCTTGCCCGAGAGTCTATTAAGGCAAGACCCGACTCCGCTCATACTCAAGCGTACTGACCCGATCCTGATTGATATCAAGCAACTCGCCTTTGGTGGATTTCAGCAATACCTTTCCCTCGCGGTCCGCCCCGGAGACGTGATTATGGTGCCCGGAGCGGGGCAGGTCTTGATTGAGGGGTGGGTGGAAAGGCCAGGCGCCTACAAGGTTTCCCCAGGGCTTACGGTGGCGGGAGCCGTCGTGGAAGCGGGGGGGCTCCTCTTCCCGGCCGATGTTGGTGCCGTCAAGGTGATCCGCACGGACAGAGGGGGTAGCAAAAGCTTCATTGTCGCCGATCTGGAAAGAATCAAGCGCGGGGAGACGAAGGATATCACGCTGCAAGGGGGAGATATCGTCGAGGTATCCGCCCAAACATCGAAGCTCATTCCCTATGGCCTCTACCGCTTCTTTTCAACGATTATTAATGTCGGAATCGGGGGAACAGTCCCTATCGTACGGTAACGCAAATGAATCAGCCATCACCCTATTTTATTAGGCGTTCCGCACCGTCGTCCGACGCGGGGACGATTGACCTGCAGGAATTCATGTCAGTAGAGGATCAGCACGACTCGCTTCTCAGAGATTATTGGCGGGTTATGAGGCGCCATCAGTGGCTCGTGTTGTTCTGCGCGTTCTCCTTATTGATTGGTGCGGGACTCTATACCTTCACGCGGACGCCGTTGTACACGGCGAAAGCGACCATACTGATCGAACGCAAACCTCCACAAGTCCTAAAAGTACAGGACGCTCGTTCCGAGGTATTCGAGTACGATTACAATAATGAGTTTTACAAGACCCAATACGAGATCCTTAAGAGTCCTGCTCTTGCCGAGCGGGTCATCCGCGACGAGGCGCTGCAGAGCCATCCCCTATTCGGCGGTGACAAGAATGCAAAAAGGCCCGGCCTCGTGGCCCTTCTATGGGTGCCGTTGCGAGAATGGCTTGGCGGACTTTATCGACGCGAGCCAGGAGAGTCCGCGGTCCCGAAGCGAAATCAGGCCGTTTCGGCAACTGCAAGCCCGGCGATCGTCGGTGGATACCTTTCGATGTTGGGAATCAGGCCCGTCAGCGGCACCGGCCTGGTCGAAATTATGTTTACCACCCCGAACCGTGACGTTTCCGCCAGCCTGGCTAATGCCCATGCCTTTGCTTACGCGCGTTATGGTATTGACCTTCGGTCTCGAACCAACGAAGAGGCGACGGAATTCCTCGAGCAAAAGCTTCTGGAGTTGAAGGAGCGCGTGGAACAATCCGAGGCTGCGTTAAACGCTTACCGCCGGGACAAGGGAATCATTTCCCTGGATGACAAGCAGAACGTCGTCATTGACCGGTTGTTCGATTTGAACAAATCCCTGACAACCGCCGAGACTGAGCGCGTCGCCCTCGAAGCCCAGGTGCGGGCGATTCGGGCCGGCCAGTATGACGCGCTTTCCGCTTCGCTCAACAGCCCCGTCATACACAGCCTCAAGAGCGACCTCGGCAAGCTCGAAACCGAATACGCTTCGCTGTCCAAAGAGTTCAAGCCGGGATATCCCCCACTGGATAACTTGAAAGCCCGGATTGAAGAGAGCCGCCGCAATCTGCGTGGTGAAATCCAGAACGAGCTGAAGGGCGTTGAATCAGCCTACGCCGCGGCCAAGGCCAAGGAGAATGAGCTGCGAGCGAGGATGGAAGAGCAGAAGCAAATCATTCTGCGCCTGAAAGACTCCGGGGTTCAGTATGCCATCTTAGCCCGCGAAGTGGACACGAATCGCCAGCTCTACGACAGCGTGCTTCAGCGTATGAAAGAAATGGGTGTCGCCGCGGAGCTTCGCACCTCCAATGTTTATGTAATGGGCAAGGCCCAGCCTCCGGCCGGGCCCTCTTATCCAAACACGAGAAGAAGCTTGCTCCTCGGCCTGCTCATGGGTCTTGCCGCCGGAATCGGTCTCGCCTTGTTGCTCGAGCAGCTGGATAACACGTTCAAGAGTCCGGAAGAGGCAGAGCGCTACAGCCATCTTCCCAACCTCGCCGTTGTGCCCGATTTCGCGCGCATAAACGGATCGGGTTACGGTTATATGACGAGGCTCGTAGGCGCGGCAAGATCGGGATTGCCGTCTGCCGCATCCGATGACGCGGACAGGCATCTGGTGCACGCCCACCATCCCTTGTCGCTGATCGCGGAAGCCTACCGCACCCTGCGCTCATCGCTCCTGCTGTCTCATGCGGGCGCGCCGCCGCATGTGGTGCTGATGACAAGCGCGACACGCGGCGAAGGAAAGACGACATCGCTCATCAATTCGGCTATCGTCTTCGCCCAGATGGGTGTCAGGGTTCTGGTGATCGACGCGGATCTTCGTCGCCCGCGTTGCCACAAACTGCTGAAAGTGGACAATGAGGTTGGCCTCGCCGAGGTGCTGGCGGGACAAATAGGATCACAGAAAGCGATCCAATCCACAGCGATAGAAAATCTCTTTTTGCTCAGCAGCGGCGCAACGGCGCCCAATCCGGCGGAGCTCTTGGGCTCGCGCAAGATGCACGAGACGCTTGAACAACTGCGGGAGCAGTTCGAATTCATTTTCATCGACTCCTCTCCGGTCATGGCGGTCAGTGACGCCGTCCTGGTGTCAACCATGGTTGAGGGCGTGCTTCTAGTCGTCAACGGCAAGACGGCGAAGCCGATGGTTAAGAAAGCCTGCGCGCGGCTGAGGAGCGCGCACGCCAAGATTCTCGGCATCGTTTTGAATCAGGTCGATATCCGCCACGGCGATTACGCAACCTATTACCGCCATTACTACGAGTACTATCATCAAAGCCCTGCTCGAGAAGCGTAGCGCTCGTGTGGCGCGACCAGTCGCGATCGTCGGTTTTGGCCGCGGTGTGTGTTCATGACACAATAACTGGTCCGGGTGCCGACACGCGAGAGAGAGCCGGACCCCTCGCGAGTTAGACTTGACAGATTGCTACACGAAAGAGAGCGGTCTTGTGACGCGGCAAATTGCCAGCGAGACCATTGTTGTTCCAGTGCGATCTCATGTCGTCGATCTTGAGTCGATCTATTCGATGGACGAGGTCGGCAGCCTGATCTGGAAGCTCATCGATGGGCGGACGAGCTTTGAAGAGATTGTCGAAGCGATCTGCGAAAACTATGACATCGGATGCGAAGAGGCAACGAAAGATGCGCGTGAGTTTTTGCTGTCTTTGGAAACGGCCGGGCTCATCAAAATGGTCGAAGATAGACGATAGAGGATCGAAGATCGCTATCCTGCTGTTCTCGATCCTTAGGTTAAGTGTGACGTCGAAAGGCGGGATTTGAGTGCAAACGCAGAGCTACGGTGAATTCAGCCTCGACCTTCATCGCAGGGCAGGCGGCCAACGAGTTCCGCTTAACGGGACCATCGAGGTGACCCGTCGCTGTCCTCTGAGCTGCGCCCACTGTTACAACAACCTCCCGATGGCAGATCGTGAAGCCCGCCTTGGCGAGCTGAGCTTCGAGGAGCACTGCCGTTTGCTCGACGAGATCGCCGACGCGGGCTGCCTGTGGCTTCTCTACACAGGAGGGGAAATCTTTGCGCGCAAAGATTTCCTTGAGATCTACGGTTACGCGAAGCAACAGGGTCTGCTCGTCACCCTTTTCACGAACGGCACGCTAATCACGCCACGGGTTGCAGACCACCTGGCCGAGTGGCGGCCGTTCTCTATCGAAATCACCCTCTATGGCCGGACCAGGGAGACGTATGAGCGCTTGACGGAGATTCCCGGCTCCTATGAGCAGTGCATGCGCGGCATCCGCCTGCTCACGGAGAGAGGACTGCCGCTCAAGCTCAAGACGGTAGCCGTGACGATCAATCGCCACGAAGTGTGGGACATGAAGAAGTTTGCGGAGGAAGAGCTGGGCCTGGAGTTCAAGTTCGACGCCATGATGAATCCCAGAATCGACTGCTCCCAGAGTCCCTTGAGCGTGCGCCTCAAACCTGAGGAGGTTGTTGAACTCGACTTGCAGGATCCCAACCGCGTGGCTGAATGGCAGAAATTCGCAAGGCGTTTTAACGGCGCGGTCCACACGCCCGGGGAGAGCCATCAAATCTACCACTGCGGCGGCGGCGTGAATTCATTCGCCATCGATCCCTACGGCAAGATGAGCATTTGCGTGCTGTCTCATTTCGACACCTATGATTGGCGCAGAGGGAGTTTTCGGGAGGGCTGGGATAATTTTCTAGCCAAAGTGCGGCGCAAAAAGATATCGCGTCTCACCAAGTGTTGCGAGTGTCAGATCAAGGCCATGTGCGGCATGTGTCCCGCCAACGGAGAGCTGGAACACGGGGATCCCGAGAGCCCGGTGGACTTTCTCTGTCACGTGGCTCATCTGCGGAGCCATGCCATGGAGATTGCCGTGCCGCCTCACGGGGAGTGCGAGTACTGCGAAGGCGGCGCCGGCTATGAAGATTTAATGCGGTCACTCGCCGCTCTGAGGCAAGGCAGCAACGTGAAATCAAGAGAGTTTGTCTCCGACAATAGTGACGGTCTTTTACGGCGCTCGAACGAAGACAGGGGCGCCTCGAGAGTGACTTGCTCCAGCGGCGGATGTTCCTCATGCGGGCTGGAGGCGTTTCACCGGTAATTCCTGTCTACATCCGGGTGCAGGAGCCAACTCTCATCCGGTGTTTCCGCAAGAATGAATTTGTGGGGATGAAATGAAAGAACAGGACGCGAAGCGAAGAAAGAAGCCCTATCTCAAGCCCTTGTTGCTGCGCATTCAACTGCGGCCCGAGGAAGCTGTGCTGGGAGCGTGCAAGATCTCCGGCACTTCTGGTCCGGCGGGGGTGGGAAACTGCAGCCCCGCAGGTCCTTGTAGTTCCCAGGGGTCTTGAAGCCAGGTCCCCGAATCCGAATAGATCCGCAAAAGGCGCGGCTGCCTAATCAACGTTGGTGAACTTTTCGATCCGTTTCCTCCGAACTTTGTTCTAGTGACTGTCGGTGAAGAATAGAAATTTCGCCGACAAAAGCCTTCTCTGATTTGTGCACGAGCTCTCAATCAGCCTTGCCGATATCACCATAGGCCTGGCCACAGAAGATGCAGGTCTAACGCTGCAAGCTGTCGGGTCGGTGGAAAAATTTTTTGTCCGGAGGACCAACCCCGAAGTGCGTATTCGCGCGCTCCTGGGAGATCTCTCCACAGACGAGAAACCCGGTGAGATGATTTTTGATTCCGGAGGAATCTGGCAGCTCTATGCCGATAATGGCAGCTACCGTTTTTTATTGTTCTCCTCGCTGTTAGGCTCGATACCTTATAAAGAAGGCCGCTTCAGTGCAGACTTTACCTCCGGCGAAATCACCCTCCACCGACCCTATTTCGCGTCCGGCCATATGCCATATGCGTTGGAGTATCCGTTAGATGAGCTGCTGCTGATGCATTTGTTGGCCGATGGGAGAGGCGCCGAAGTTCACGCCTGCGGCGTCGTCGATAGCTTGGGCAACGGGCATCTATTCGTCGGCCAGTCGGGAGCGGGGAAGACCACCATGGCGAGGCTCTGGCACGAAGAAAAGCACGTAAAGATTCTCAGCGATGACCGCATCGTGCTGCGCCATGTGGGCGGAAGATTCTTGATGTACGGGACTCCCTGGCACGGCGAGGGACGGCTGGCCGATCCATCGAAAGCAACGCTCAGCCGCGTTTATTTCCTGCGCCATGGAGACAGAAATACATTGCTACCTCTTTCACCTGCCGCGGCCGTAGGGCGCCTCTTTGCCTGCAGCTTTCCTCCTTTTTACAGCGCCAGCGGGTTGGACTTCACGCTCCGATTTTTCGAGGAGGTCGTGAAGGCAGTGAAGTGTGATGAGCTTGGGTTTGTGCCGGATGAGCAAGTGGTGGGGTTTATTAAAGGACTGAGCAATGAGTGATGAGGACTGAGTAAAGAAAACAGCCAGAGTGCTGCGGACTGAGGGATGAGCAAGGTTGAGCGATTTGAGGATCTGATAGCATGGCAAAAGGCTAGAGAACTAACCGGAAACATTTACAGAATAACGCGTCAAGGGGCGTTTGCCAAAGACTTTGGACTTTCAGGACAAATACAAAGAGCGGCGGTTTCGGTCATGTCCAATATTGCCGAAGGATTTGAGCGCGGTGGCCGAAGTGAGTTTCATCAATTTCTGTCTATAGCAAAAGGTTCGTGTGCAGAACTCAGATCGCAACTGTATGTTGCCCTCGATAGCGGCTACCTGGATCAAGAGGGATTTGGTCATCTCCTGGCTATGTCGGAAGAAGTCGGCAGAATTGTTGGTGGCCTTCGTGCGGCCGTGAGCAAACAGCGCAAGAAAGACAAAACTCAGGACTGAGGTGAGAAGCAACATCAGGACTGAGTAACGAGGAGTGAGGGATGAGTGAAACCATTGTAAGCGATCTGAAAGTGAGCGACTCAGTCCTCAGTCCTCATCCCTTTTTACTCAGTCCTCAGTCCTCGTTACTCATTACTCATTCCTTTTCCGAACTCGCCGCCACCCTCCTGCGCGACGGCCACTCCATCCGCTTCCGCGCCGCCGGCCAGAGCATGCATCCGACGATTCGCGACGGAGAAACGATTGTCGTAGAGCCGATTGATCTCCGGGACATCAAACGTGGAGACATTGTGCTCTATAGAGATCTCCGAGGTGTCATCGCCCACCGAGTAGTGGCGATAATCAGGACTCAGCAACGAGGACTGAGCTATCCTCAATCCTCGATCCTCGATCTTCGATTTCTACGCTTCTCAACTCAGTCCTCAGTCCTCAGCCCTGCTCCCTCAGAGGTTAGCACTCAGTCCTCAGCACTCAGCGCTCATTACTCTTTCGTCCTCCGTGGCGATGCGGCGCTTACCGCTGAAACTGTATTGCCAGAGCAAATCCTGGGCAGGGTCGTGTCTGTGGAGAGCGAAGACCGCACGACTCGCCTGAGCGGCAGGAGACCGAAGCTCATACGCAGTATGCGCCTCCTGGCAATCCGCCTGGCGCATCTCAGCGGGATGAAAAGGCTGTTGCGCACCTTGGACGCATGCCGGCTCCGATTTGTACATGCCTGGCGCACATGAGCGGCCGGTCGGCTAATTGAGGAACTATAATGTCTCCGAGATATGTTCGATGCCGCTTGACGGGGCGCAGACTTGGCCACTCGACTGAATTCTACCGGCAGGATCGGACTTAAGGCTTTAAGATGCCTTCTTCGGACAAAAATCGACAATTCTGATCGTTTTTCCCCAAAGTGTACCTTGCAGCAATTTACCGGTCGCCTGTCCCGCTCCTCCAAAATTCAGAAAAAACAATAACTTCAGACGCCCCGGTGGTTGGCACGGGACTGGCTTTGAGAACCAGAGATTTGGGAGCGGTCTAGTTTTCCTCCTTCTAGGGAATGCGCTCATGAAACAGCTTGGGAAAAAATTCACGCTAAGAAGCCTATGCTTAGTCCTACTGATGGTCAGCGGGACGCTGCACGCTTTGGACGGACAAGCCGCCCAACTGAGCAGCCGCCAGTCAGGCACCGCGCAGATTGCAAATGGGGCCTCGTCCAGCACCGCTACCATCACCTCGGTTACTACCTCCAAGGCATTCCTGGTTTTCTCTGCCCGATTAGGCTCCACCATCGTCGATCCGGTACACGGCCAGGTATCGGGGCAGCTTACGAGCTCGACGCAGCTCACCTTCGCTCGCAGCGGCACGACGGGCGTAATCGATATCAACTGGTACGTGGTGGAATTCACGAGTGGGGTGACTGTCCAGCGAGGATCCCAAGCCATCTCATCACCCGGGTCGTGCCCCATCGTCACCCCTTGTACGACGGACGTCACCATCGCCAGTGTGGACACTGCCAAGAGCTTCGCTCTCATTAGCGTGCTCAACACCGGCACCGCCTATGGCCGCGACGACTATTTCGAAGCTCGGATTACGAGCGCCACGAATCTTCAACTGACCATCGCCACCCTGGGATCAGCCGCGCCCGTGGTGGAGTGGCAGGTTGTGGAGTACATGGACTCGAACGTTCAATCCAGGCAGGTGACCTTCGCCACCACTGACACGTCGAAGACCGACACGGTGACTAGCGTCAATCTTTCAAAATCCTGGCTGATTTACTCCTATCAGCTCGACAATAACGCAACGATAAACCCGAACATAGCTAGCATCCGTGGCCAACTGACCGATGCGACCACGCTGACCTTTGATCGCAACACTTCTGGAAACGCGGCGACGCTCACCTATTTCCTGGT